>NZ_ASPX01000005.1:0-85719 GCF_000517965.1 Paenibacillus sp. FSL R7-277 | reverse complement strand
TAATTGTATCGAAAAAAAGAGACATTCTTTGTGTCGAATGTCTCTTTCAGTTCTTTATGGACTTTTTCAGTGGCCTCCACACTAGCTGAAGGGGCTTTTTCTAATTCTATGGGCGGGCGAGAGGGCACGGGCCAAAGGTATGCGAAAAACCTCTGACGATTCTATTTCACAGCTAATTTCAGCTGTTTCAGTGAAGCATTGTAGCTCCATACGAGCGCAGGGAACTTTTTCTTGAAGGCATTCAGCTCGATGAAGGACTCTCCGTCCTGGAACAGCGCCTCCTTGGAGGCCAGGGTGAACCCGAATACGTTACCGGCGCCGGTGGTCAGCATTACCTTTTTATTCTTGGCATCCCAGGAGACCTCATTCTCCACTAGTGCGGCGAGGACACGGGAGGCAGCATACACCTTATCGCCCTGCTTGATCAGACCTACATTTCCGGCAAAAGCAGTGCCGTTGATATCCAGGATATGATGGTCACCAGACGCGACAATCTCTTTCATACCGGCAATTTGCAGAGCGGTAATCAACTGGGCAGTTTTGCCCTTGACCTCGATATCAGGAGCAAGCCCGATATGGTTGAAGTCCTCCTTGTTCGGAGTCAGATACTTCATGGTGGTCAGCTTCAGCTCGCCGCCGCCGGACATGGGAATCAGGCTCTGAATCCGGGCCTTTCCGTATGAGCGCGTGCCTACAACTGTAGCCAGCTTGTTGTCACGAAGTGCACCGGTTAAGGCTTCGGAGGCGCTGGCCGTATATTCATTGGTCAATACGACCACAGGCACGCCGATCTTGCTGCCGTTCGTAATTGCGACCGGCTTCAGTGTACCGGTCTGATCGGAGGTGTACATCATAATGCCGGAATCCATGAACTTTGAGACGATATTCTGGGCGCTGTCCATATAACCGCCCGTATTATCTCGCAGATCAAGAACCAGCGATTTCATGCCGCCTGAACGCATTTTGTCCAGCGCTGCGGAGAATTCCTCATCGGCAGTCTGGGTGAAGCCGTTAATGGAGATATAAGCAATTTTAGAGTTAAGCATCTTGCTGGTTACGGAGCTTGTAGCAATTTCACTGCGGGTTACCGTATAGGATTTGTTAGCTCCGTTTCTCTGAATCAGCAGAGAGACCTTCGTGCCCGCTTTGCCGCTCAGCTCATCGCCGTTCGTATCAGCCACCCGCACTCCGTTGATCTTGAGAATGGAGTCGCCGCGCTTTAGCCCTGCGGCCTCGGCCGGTGAACCGCTCATGACCTCTTCAATATATAGCTCTTTGGCCGTATACATCAGCCGGACACCGATGCCGACATATTCCAGATCGACCTGATGACCGAAGTCAGCAGCCTCCTCCTTCGTGAAGTATTGGCTATAAGGATCTTCCAATGTGCCTACCATACCGTCAATTGCACCGCGGATAAGTGTATCCTGGTCCACACCCTCAACGTTGTAATACTCCAGATATTGCATAATTTCATTGATGATCTCCGTCTTCGAGGCTTGCGCCGCTTCTGTAGAGGCAGCAGCATCTGCCGCTGAAGCAGCAGGGGCCCAGGCGATGGATAGTGCCAGACAGCCGCTTAAGAGTGCGGTAACGATTTTGGCTGATTTCATGAGTTCATTACATCCTTTAGATGAATTTTTGAATTTAGGACTGCGCGTCGAAGCCGATATGATAAGTAGTGTCGATCGTCCAGGCACCGCTCTCCGGCTTCGAGAGCAGGAGGATCAGAGACTGGGTATAGGTCTCCTTCGATTCACCGTCCGTAATCACCACTTCCGTATAGACTGCGGCTTCATAGTCAGTGTAATAGAAGACATTGGAGGAAGACACCGCATAGCTCAGATCGTAGGTTTTGAAATAATCACGCAGCTCCTCTTTGTAAGAGTCATCCTCTTCCTTATCGTACGAGGTCATCACGGCAAGGACTGCATCTGCATTGCGGGCATTCATACCCTGGTAGTATTTGCTTAGCGTATCCTTAATTCCGGTCTGATCGCCCTGTGGAAGCACAGCGGGCTTCATGCCTTGTTCGCGCGTCAGCAGCACAGAGGATTCCTGCAGCTCCATTTCAGAGATCTTCCACGCGCCGTCTTGACGGATCAGTGTATATAAATATTCGTACTGCTCATCCGGAGTATAATAACCGCCGGTTCGTACTGCTTTTTCGACAGTATAGACTGTAGCTTCATTGCCTGTAACACTGAGGACTTTAAGACTCTCAATCGTGTTCTTGATGTCATATAGCTCGAACTGGGAATTCATATTGCTTACAGCTTCTGGTTTGTCTGCCCCTGCATCGACAATCGAATAGAAGCTGCTGGCCTTCTCTTCATTATAATATTGGTTAGCTAATTGAATGATAGCCTTGATCTCCTGCTCACTGGAGGCGGAGGACGGCGATACGGTGATCTTCACGCTGCGGCTGGCTGCATCCCAGACCGCTGTGCCCCCGGTGGCTTCGGCAATGAAGCGCAAGGGTATGTAAGTGGTCCCGGCGTTCGATACAGGAGCAACTGTAAGCTGCTTGACGGTTCCATTGACGCTGGCCCGCTTGCTGCCTACCTTAAGGCTGATATCCAGGCCTGTTCCGGTGCCGGTTACCGTACCCGTCTTGGAGTCCCACAGCACCTGCAGGCCAAGCTTCTCAAAAACAACGCGGAAAGGCACGAGCACCGTATTATTCTTCAGATACGGAGTCCCTGCTGTGAAGGCAAGATTGCTGCCGTTAATATACACCTTAATGGGTTTGTCTGCGGCAAAAGCGGGAACCGCCAGCACAAGGGCCAGCAGGCTGATGCCTAGCAGGGATACTAATTTCTTCAATAGATTCGCTCCTTCAAATAGAAAACTTTGTAAAATAGAACCATTATACCATTTGGAAATTCCGTCTGTCTATTTATTCTACGGGATACTGCCAGGCTCAGTAGAGTTCCCGTCAGCCGGCATGATAAAGCCGGAGATCGGGAGCATCTCCGGCTTTATCGGCAAATACTAACTAGACCAAGAAGGCCTCCCGGACACGGTTCCAGAACGGGAAAGGGCGGTAACGAGCGAAGCTGATTTTTTTGTCAGCGACCTGAGCACGTACCGAAATCAGATCATCCACTGGAATATTATTATGGTCAATGGTCAGCAGCAGGCGCTGATCCTTGCGCGAGAAGATATCGCAGTGATGATGCTTAGGCAGCATTAGCGGCGAGCCCATGGTGCGGAATACCCGGTTATTAATGGAGGCAATTTCAGCAATCTGCAGCGCCTCGATCGAGGGGTGTACCATAGCGCCTCCCAGACTTTTGTTATAAGCGGTACTGCCGGAAGGTGTGGATACACACAGGCCGTCCCCGCGGAACATCTCAAAGGTCACATCATTAATATCCACCTGGATCACAACCGTCCCGTCCACGCCCTTAAGGGTGAATTCGTTCAGGGCAATGTGCTTGCTGGAGCCGGATTTCTTATGTATTTCCAGTTCGAGCAGCGGATACTGTACGATACGGGGTTTATGCGGCCCAACCTCTCCGCACATGTAATCAATTAAGGACGGCAGCTCTTCGGCCTGCCAGTCCGCATAGAAGCCCAAATGGCCGGTATGCACGCCAACAAATGCGAGGTTCGGGATCTGATCGATAAACGTATGAAAAGCGTGCAGCATCGTGCCGTCACCGCCAATCGAGATCACGATTTCCGGTGATTTGGCATCCAGCTCCAGATTCCGGCCTTGCGCCAGCTTGTGAAATTGCTCCGCTAGTTGGATGGATAATTCATCTCCGCGGTCCAGAACATAATATCTCAAGGTGTACAGGCTCCTTTGTGTAATTCAGTCATACACCGATCATAATCAATCTTGACCCGGAACACAATATTAGCGCTGTGAAAAGCCGGAATCCGCTTCAGTGCTGCATCAGCAGAGCCGTGACATATCGAATTAGCTGCGGTGCGCATAAGATTGCCGCCACAGCTTCCCGAGCACAAAGACTACCAGAGACAGGGCCAGCATGACTGCCAGCAGAAGGCAGAGCAGGCTGATGCTGCTGATTAGAGCGGCTTCTGGAGCGGCCAGCCCGGAGGCGGCGGGTAGTATGGACCACTGACCAGCCAGTCCCGAGCTGACTACCGGCTTCCAGAGCAGGAGAAGCAGAACCGCTGAGAGGAGGGCATGCACCAGGCGGGCGGCCATGAACGGGAGATAGCGCAGTCCGGTACCGTTCAGGATACTGGCGACCTGTGCATGAACCGACAAGCCGCCCCAGGAGAGGATGAACGCTGCCGCCGCAGCCTTGAATTGCAGCGGCACGCCTCCGGCAGCTTCACCAGCCGACCGGGCGCCGAGCGTCACTTCGAATAAGCCGCTGACCAAGGCGGCTGAGAGCTCAGGCGGGAAGCCGGCCAGCGACAGCAGTCGTCCGGTCATGCTGAACAGGGCGGACATTACGCCGGCACGGGCGAGCAGCTCCATCAGCACATTGAAGAAGACAACCAGGCCGCCGACAACAATAATAAGCTGGAGTGAGGAGGTAATGGCACTCTTCAGCAGCTCGCCGAGACTTCTGCCGTCTACCCGGCGCGCATTTGCCATCGCGTTCAGGGCAGTCCGCAGCCTGCCGGGGCCTTGTCCTTCCGGAGATGCAGAAGAGCTGCCTGCATGGGGGAGGGCGGTGTTCGCAGCTGCTGCTTCCGGCCTGCCCCGGCCATGGAAGGACATCAGCAGACCTACGATGAGCCCTCCTCCGTAATGGGCAAGGGCAAGCACAAGCCCCAGAGAGGCATCGTGAAAGAATCCGACAGAGACCGCACCCAGCAGGAAAATCGGGTCTGAGGAGGTCGTGAAGGCGACGAGCCGCTCGCCTTCGATTCTGCTGATCATTCCCTGCTCGCGCAGCTTGGCGGTTAATTTCGCGCCGACAGGGTATCCTGATACATATCCCATTGCTAGGGCAAAGCCGCCGCTGCCGGGTATATTGAAGAGCGGGCGCATCAGCGGATCAAGCAGAGCGCCGAAGAGATGGACGATGCCGAAGCCCAGCATAATTTCAGAGATGACAAAGAACGGGAACAGCGAGGGAAACAGCACATCCCACCAGACGGCGAGCCCGCGCAGCGCCGCATCCAGGGAGCTTGCGGGATGGACCAGCATCAGCAGCATACAGCCCGCCAGCACGATCCCGAGCAGCGGGCTTGCGATTTTGTTCAGAGTCATCGGTTTCTCGCCTCCAGTTCTATGCTTAGTTGTATGCCGAAAGCTGGACAAACAGCACAAAAAAACGAGGAAAACGGTTACATTTACCGGTGCTTTTTCATTGAAATTATGGTATTATAAACTTAATTAATGCACATCTTGTTGAGATAGATTTTCAGGGATGGAGTGATGGTGATGAGTGTAGTTGCCGGAGTGCTCGTTTGTGCTTTTGTATATGTGATCCGGGTCTCCCTTGTCCCGCCTGGTGATGAAGATTTTAGAACATACTGATTAGCTTACGAGCGCTGAACTCTGGTTTGGCGCCTTTTTTTGTTCAAATTTTTATTTTCATAGGCTTAGCAGGCATGTCTTAAGGCAGGGATAACTGTGCAGCCTGTTTTTTGGTATAATGATAAGCAACTGCTTATCAGATTAATATGGAAGAAGGCGAAACCTCCAAATGAATCCGAAAGAGAGCCTGTATGACAGCCTGGGAGGCGCTGAGGGAATTCACCGTCTGGTGACTGTGTTCTATGCCAAGGTGCAGCTTCACCCGCAGCTCAGCCCGTTATTCCCTGAAGATATTACTCCGGTGCTGGAGAAGCAATATCAGTTCTTGAGCCAATTCTTTGGAGGCCCTGCCCTGTTCTCCGAGCAGCACGGCCATCCCATGATGAGAGCCAGACATATGCATGTCCCCATCACTCCTGCTCTGGCGGAGGATTGGCTCGCCTGCATGAAGGCGGCGCTGGAGGAGATTGGTGTGGAGGAGTCCCTGCGTACGTTTGTCCTGAGCCGGCTGGCGGGTCCCGCCCATCATTTTGTCAATATGCCCCATGAATAAAGTGTAGTTGTGAAAGGATGAGGGCACCCGTGCCGGAATTAATACCGCTTTACTCGATCAAGGTTACCTGCTGTAACTGTGAACATGAATTTTCAACCTCAAGAGTACGTCCCAGCCTTAAGAAGGCCATCCGCCGCGATGCGGACTTCTGCTCCTATTACAAGGCGGAGAATCCCGATTATTATGTGGTTCGGGTCTGTCCAAAGTGCGGCTTTGCCTCCACGGAGAATTCTGCAGACAAGCTGGCCGACTGGCAGCGCAAGTCCTTCGATGCACAAGTAGGAAGACGGTGGCAAGCCCGCGACTTCGGAGAGAAGCGTAGCTGGGAGGAGGCGCTGGAGACGTACAAGCTGGCGCTGATCTGCGCGCAGAGCATTAAGGACAAGGAACGTATTATAGCCAGCCTGCTTCACCATATTGCCTGGCTGTACCGTTATCAAGGGGATTCGGTGCAGGAGCAGCGTTTCCTGGCCTATTCGCTGGATGAGTATGTGAAGGTGTTCGAGAATGATTCATCCGGTGGTAATGATGCGCGGCTGATGTATCTGATTGGTGAGCTGAACCGCCGGATCGGGGAGTTCGCCGCTGCTGTGCGGTGGTTCTCAAGGGTCATTAATGACCAGCGGATTACGGATGCGGCCATGATCCGGGCTTCTCGCGAGCAATGGGCCATTCTGCGTGAGCAGATGCGCGGGCTGGACGTTGATCCGGACGGGCTTCCCGCAGGTACATAGAAGGCGGAGTGAGGGTGTTAGAGTGTCTATCCGGTATACCGGAACGCAAAAAGGCGTAGAAGGGATGCCTCTTCTACGCCTCTGCCCGCTTAAGCGGGGCGAACTGCCGGACAACCGCGTTTAGCGGACCGCCCGGTCAAACAACAAGTAGTCATTGTCATTATCAATGACGGTGGGACTTGCACTGCAGCAGGGAAAGACCAGCAGCTTTTTTTTGCCGTCACGCACGTGCTGCAGCTCCCGCGGCTTCATCGGCAGAAGAACATTCTCATGGTCGCAGAAGGGGCAGTATTGCACGTACATGTCGCCAAGAATAATGTCATAAGGCCAGGTATGGCTGAAGGGGATCATTGCTTGTCCTTCTCGTCAGAGGGAGCAGGCACGCTGCCTTCGGGGGTCTCGCTAGCAGCTTTCTTGGATAATTCAGCGATCTTTTGCAGCAGGATATGTTGGGGCATATGCATCAGGTGTTCCAGCGGAACGCCGAGTTGTTTCGATAAGGTGATGGCCGTCTCCGGCGATATTTGCAGTGGCTTCATCAGGATGCCCTCCTTACAATTAGTGGAGTATCATGATTCACTTTACCATGGCTGTACCGCAAATACAAAGAAAACTACTTATAACGAAGGAATGGTGAGTATATATGAAACAACCGTTATCACTGACATGGGAGCTGGAATCGATTTTTCCGGGAGGCTCTGCCTCCCCGCAGTTTGAGAGCTTCCTGAGCCAGCTCGAATCCGATATTGAGCGCCTGCGCGCACAGGTGGCTGCCGCTGCCGCACCGGCTGATGCGGCTTCAACGAAGGGGCTGGACCCGGTCATTGAGCTGCTGCAGAGCTGTGCCGGACGCCTTACACAGGCCTCGGAATTCGCCGGCTGTCTGGGTGCACAGAACCAGCTCGACAAAGGGGCGGTGAGACTGTCCTCCAAGGTAACGGGGCTGCGCGCCGGTTATGAGGGCATCAGCTCTGCCTTCGATAACGTGCTCCGGCAGACCTCTGACGCGGTATGGGCCGAGTGGATGGCCCGGCCGGAGATTGCCCCGCTGAATTTCGTGCTCAGTGAGAGCCGGAATCTGGCCCGTGAGAAGATGAGCCCGGAGCTGGAGAGCCTGGCACTTGAGCTTGCAGTTGACGGCTATCATGGCTGGAGCGAGCATTATGAGACGATTGTCGGACAGATCCAGATTCCTTGTGAAGAAGACGGGGAGCAGAAGCTGCTCTCTGCCGGGCAAGCCTTCAACAAGCTGGCGGATGAGAATCCTGAGGTCCGCAGTACGATGTTCCGCAAATGGGAAGAAGCCTGGGGCGGGGCGGCCGACTATTGTGCAGATACCTTGAATCATCTGGCAGGCTTCCGCCTGAAGCTGTACAAGGGCCGCGGCTGGGAGGATGTGCTGAAGGAGCCGCTGGGCATCAACCGTATGTCCCGTGAGACCCTGGATGTCATGTGGGATGTAATCACGAAGAGTAAGCCTGCCCTGGTATCTTATCTGAAGCGCAAGGCGGAGATTCTGGGTCTGGAGTCACTCGCCTGGGTCGATGTGGATGCGCCAGTCGGCAAGTCCTCCGGCAAAATTCCCTATGAACAGGCAGCCGCCGACATCGTGACCCAGTTCCGCAAATTCAGTCCGAAGCTGGCGGATTTCGCCAAACGCGCCTTCGACAAGGATTGGATCGAGGTCGAAGACCGGGCCGCGAAGCGTCCGGGGGGCTTCTGCGTCTCCTTCCCGGAGAGCAAGGAATCCCGCATCTTCATGACCTACAGCGGTACGCCGTCCAATGTATCCACACTTGCGCATGAGCTGGGCCATGCCTATCATTCCTTCCTGCTGGAGGACCAGCCGCTGTTCAACCAGAACTATGCGATGAACGTGGCAGAGACGGCTTCCACCTTCGCGGAGGTCATTGTATCGGATGCGCAGGTGAAATCTGCGACGGACAGTGAGGAGAAGCTGGCGCTGCTTGAAGCGAAGATCCAGAACAGTGTGGCGTTCTTCATGAATATCCATGCCCGCTTCCTGTTCGAGACCCGCTTCTATGAGAAGCGCAAGGCAGGTCTGGTAAGCAGTGAGGAATTGTCCGCGCTGATGGAGGAAGCCCAGAAGGAAGCCTTCTGCGGGGTTCTTTCCGAATATCATCCTCATTTCTGGGCGTCCAAGCTTCATTTCTATATCACAGATGTGCCGTTCTACAACTTCCCGTATACGGTAGGGTATATGTTCAGCACCGGTCTATACCGGCTCGCGCTTGAGGAAGGGGCTTCCTTTGCCGGTAAATATGACAGCCTGCTGCAGGATACCGGAGTGATGACGCTGGAGGATCTGGTGTCGAAGCATCTGGGCGTTGATCTGTCCAAGCCGGATTTCTGGCAGGGGGCTGCAGATTTAATCGTTGCCGATATTAATGAATTCCTGGAAATGACGGAACAACGCGGCTAAGAATTTGTCGAAAATGAGACGAAATGCTTTTTTACTGTAAAATGATGGCGGTTGAATATGGTGTGAATGTGCAAAGACCCCGGTTAAGGGGTCTTTTTATGCTGTTTATTTGTCGATAAATGGCGACAAAAGTTTGTATATTGCTATTAATACTAAATAATTTGCGCATTTATAGGGATTATAACCCAATTATGTTGAATAATGTTGTGCGTGTTTAATTAGTATCCTATAATGAGCCTAAAGCCTTATATAAGCGCTGCTAGACCCACAAAATTCAAACAACTGCTTACGAAGCAAGTGTTGTGTGAGGCAGAGCCATGAGGCTGCATCACCCACAAGACTTTTAGGAGGAAATGCATGTGAGGACGGAACAATTATCGCTTGCAAGACAGATGGATCTGGTATTTCATGAGCTGCAGGAGGAATTGTCAGGACTGAATTCAGGGACCGTATTTGTACAGATCAGGAATAATATCATCGGCAAGTTCGGGGTCCGCCACAATCCGCTCGCCGGACGCAGCGGAAGCTTCGCAGCCGGGCAGGAGGGGCTGACTTCAGGCCAGCAATCCTCATTCCGCGTCATGGCGCTGGAGAGCCTGAAATATAAGAAACGGTGGACACATGGAGAGATCAGCTATGAATTTGCTGTACGCCAGGGGATGGTGGTGGTGGATGCCACGCTGGAGTCCAATTACAATATGGCGAATCTGATGATCCGCTATCCGCGCAGCAGCCACGGCGATGTCTCGGATCAATCCTTCGGCTGATTCTATATACATATAGAAAAGCCCCCCTGCGCTTCGACGAGAAGCGCGGGAGGGCTGTGAAGCTGCTCGGTCTATGCCTCACGGCTTAGACGGTTTGTAAAGATAAGGTAGCGATTACGAACGACCGGACAGTTGTTGCTCTGCCAGTTGCACCAGACGTTTGGTGATATATCCTCCCAAAGAACCTGTTTCGCGGGAAGTATAGTTCCCATAATAACCGTCAGCCGGGATAGTTACTCCAAGCTCTTGTGCTGCTTCATATTTCAACTGCTGCAGCGCTGCATTCGCTTGAGGAACGACCAGGTTGTTAGAACGGCTACCACGACTTTGTTGACCTGCTTGACCCATGTGTGCTCACCTCCTTCGCCCGTTGTGAAGATAGTATGAGCGCGGGAGGGAGAATTCATGCACGGATGTTGAAGTTTTATAGGATGGTAATTATTATGAAATTTATTGTTCCGGGTAGATCATCTGCAGGGTGCCCCCCAGCACCAGCGTCTGTCCGGGTTCAAGCGTGATCAGCCCGGTAGCGGAGGCGTCCTGCTGGAGATTAGGCGCATCCGGGAGCCAGGTGAGCGGTTCAATGCACAGGAACTGGTCGGCCTCGCCTTTGGTATAGAGAATCCAGTGGCGGAAGAAGTCAGTATCGGCTGAGTAACGCAGCCCGTACCCATCATCGCGCATCAGGCTGGCCTCGGCAGGCTGGCCCTCTGCTATACGCAGGACGGTATCCAGGTCCGCACCTTGAAGATTCAGCCGGGTATGCAGGCTCGTAAGCTCTCCGAGCGGCAATAGTTGTCCGGTAGGCAGGAGATCCTCACTCAGCTCGCAGACGGCCCCGGCAGGAAGGGTAACATTCCAGCGGGACGGCGTTCCGTCAAGCATGAACCAGGTATGGTAGCCTGCGCCAAAAGGAACACGCTTGCTGCCAAGATGAGTGACCTTGAGCGTCTGCTGCAGCCGGTCATCCTGAAGCCGGAAGGTCATTTCAAGCTTCAGCGGCTCAGGGAATTGTCTGATCCACTCCGGATCATCTGTGGTTATGAACTCAGTGGTGACCGCGCAGCCGAACTCGTCCTCCTCAATATCACTGACACACCAAGCCTGGGCGCGGTGCAGCCCGTGAATATGATGTTCTCCCGCATTCCGGTCGAACTGGTAGCTTGTGCCGTCGAACAGGAAGCTTCCGCCGCGTATGCGGCCAGGCGGCACAAGAAGCGGAAGGCCGAAGTGATAAGGCTTCTGCATATATGATGCCAAGTCGCTTTCTTCAGGCTGACGGAGGATCTGCCGCTCCATGGTGCGGTCCCATAATGAAATTACGTTATTACCCAGCCTGGGCAGAAGCGTGACTTCCAGTTCCCGGCTATGCAAAATATACGTATCATAACCGTTCCATTGCCCTTTGGTCACCTGTTTCATAAGAGATATGCTCCTTTGATAAGCTGTAATCGGATTACATACACACGAATACCTTTATCATACCAGATTTATCCGGCGGAGGTTAGGGATTTGACAACTTCTCCGGGCCGATCTATGATGGAGGCATCAATTAACACAAGTAATGCGATGACAGGGACAAGTAAGCATGGACTGTACCTCCAGAAAGCCGGTGGCTGATGTGAACCGGTGGTGCACCTCTGACTGAATGGACCCTTGAGCGCCGCGCTCGAACAGGCTGCAGAAGCCCTAAGTAGACCGGCCGTCTCTTCCCCGTTAACGGAAGCCAAGGCTGTTTGCATAGATCCCTCCGGGGACTCCAGGCAGCGAATAAGGGTGGTACCACGGTCTCACGTCCCTTGCGGATGTGGGGCCTTTTTGCGTTCCTTGCACCAGCGGACAATTATAATGATGATGGAGGATAAGAGGATGGCTAAAAAAGTATTGTCGGGCATACAGCCCAGCGGTTCACTCACACTCGGTAATTATATCGGGGCAATCAAGAATTTCGTCAAGCTTCAAAAGGAATACGAATGTTATTTCATGGTGGTCGATCTGCATGCCATTACGGTAGCCCAGGACCCCGCAGCCCTGCGCGAGAATTCGGAATCGGTAGCCGCGCTGTATCTGGCTGCAGGCATTGATCCATCGATCGCGCATGTCTACATGCAGTCCCATGTGCCGCAGCATGCCGAGCTGGGCTGGATTCTGACTACGCTCACTGCCATGGGTGAGCTGGAACGGATGACACAGTTCAAGGATAAGTCGGCCGGCAAAGAATCCGTAGGCGCAGGTCTGTTCGTCTATCCGTCGCTGATGGCCGCCGACATTCTGGTCTACAATGCGGATCTGGTACCGGTAGGCGAAGACCAGAAGCAGCATCTGGAGCTGACACGTGACCTGGCGGGACGCTTCAATCACCGGTTCGGTGACTTCTTCACCGTCCCTGAGCCTTACATTCCGGAGGTCGGAGCGCGGATCATGTCCCTGGATGACGGCACCAAGAAGATGAGCAAAAGCGATCCCAACCCCGGCAGCAGAATCGGACTCCTGGACCCGCCTGATGTAATCCGCAAAAAGATTAGCCGGGCCACAACGGATTCCGGCCGTGAGGTTATTTTCGACCCGGCGGCTAAGCCGGAGATCAGCAATCTGATGAGCATCTATGCCGAGTGCTCGGGAATGAGCCTGCAGCAGATTGCCGACAAATATGAAGGCCAAATGTACGGCGGCTTCAAAAAAGAGCTGGCTGAAGTGGTCGTAGCGCTGCTGGAGCCAATCCAGCAAAGATATCAGGACATCCGCAGCTCAGGGATGCTCAGCGATATTCTGGCTCAGGGTGCCGAAAGTGCACGTATAAGTGCCGCCCGTACCCTGGAGGGCGTGAAGGAACGGATGGGCTTCCTGCCTACCCGTTAAGTTAAGGGGTAGGCTGGTTGCTCTCCGCCTTGCGTCTCAGCCTGGCCTTGACGATGAAGCCCCAGCCGATGTTAAGCACGCACAGCGCGCCGAGCAGCAGCGCCAGCCAAATGTTATAGCTGATCGAGATGGAAGCTGCTGTGAGGAGTAGAATTGAAGAGCAGGCGAACCACAGTGACAGACCTTTACCCATATGTTCCAGCCTTCCTTTCTGCTTCAAATAATGTACAAGTGAATCCCGGTGTGCTCGCAGCATGCCGGGATTTCACGTAAAGTGAGCGTATAGGCTTTGACCTGTAACCGCTTTGTTGTTGATTGTGCCTTATGCGGTCCCGGACGTCAAGAGGGGGGCAAGAGAATAGATCCCCGTTAAATAAAGTCTATAACGTATTAGGTGAGCTGCATAATCCTGCACAAATTGCAACATCTCGATTAATAAATCGCTCCAAATCAAATAATGTTGCACAAAAGGCCACAATCTTCCTCCCCCAAACGGCGGAGCGGGGAAATTCCTGCATTTCATGCAACAATCCCTACAGCGACATCTTAATCCCTGTTCCAGAGTTGCAATATTTACAACATCTCGGCGTGAACTTTGACCGCACAGGTGGGCTTAACTCCATTCCCTGCAACAGCAGACTGTCCGTGATGAAGACACTTATATTACAAATAATTACTAAGTGTTGAAGGCTTGCTTGTCTGGAGCTGGTTGTAGTTTTAATTCGTTTATGTATTTTAGGTAGTTAATGTAATTAAAAAAAGGCACCTGCCCCGGCAGATGCCACCTGTCTTCAAAAAACTTCCTACAGCTTAACGGTTCCCGGATCAACGGCGAAGCGCTCATCCAGCTTCTCGCTGCTCAGCCAGCCGACATAAGTATTCAGCGGTTTATACTCATGGTCCATGACCAGCACAGCCACGAACGGGAATTGCTTACGGTGTAAATAACGGACATCTCCCCAGCGTACAATATAACCAGAGGGCAGCTCCTCCACCTCCGCGACAGCGTACGAGGTGAAGTACAGGAAGGCCTGAATATCCGGATGGGATTTGGAACGCTCGACAGCGGGGTGAGTGGAGCACACCGCATGCTTGAACCATTCCAGCCGTCCGCTGTTCAGCAGCCCGACATTGTAGCTTCCGTCCGGCTTAGCTTTGACCAGATTCCACCGCGTTGGCGAAATGGTTGGGATCACATAGTAACGGTCGCCTGCATTATGGTGAACATCCTTGTTCTTGATGCTGCGGGTAATGCGGGCATGAACGAGGGTCCGCCAGATGTAGTACAAGACGATGCAGGCATACAAGGTGATGAACAGGGGAGCGGGCGGTACCAGTCCGCTGATCCAGAGAATTATCGCCGCTGCATGGCTGCCGAAGATAAACGGATCGAAAATATGGATGATGTTCCAGGCGATCCATTTCTCGGTGAACGGGCGTGCGGCCTGAGTCCCGTAGGTGTTGAACAGATCGGAGAATACATGGACGGCAACGCCGATGAAGCTCCAGAGTGCGATATGGCTTAAGGTACTCAGGTCCGTGAAGCCGAACAACGGCCCGATGACCACGGTGATCAATGCCGGCCACAGCAGTAAGAAAGGCAGGGAATGGGTGATCCCCCTGTGATTGCGGATGTATACCGCGTTATCCTTCAGACGCAGGGCGGTATCGGCATCCGGTGCCTGAGAAGCCAGTACAGTAGCTACCATCACCGCTCCGGCAAGCGTTCCATTCGAAGCGACGAGCGGATCGACGAAGGACAGACCTGCAAGTCCAAGTCCCATAACAAAATGTGTGGCAGTATCCATTAGTCAGATCTCCTTTGTACGGAAGTTCTCTATTAATAACTACCCATTATTGGGCTAAGTTATTTAAGGACGGGAAAATAAATATCGTCACGTAATTGTCGAATTAATGAACATCTTGGTCAATGATTGTCAAAGTCTTTCCCAGTTTGCTATGATAAAGTTAATAGCGGAGTGTAAGAAGTTCCCTAGAAGGAGGAACCCGATACGTGGACAATCAATTGAGATATCAAGCTTCTTCTGATTCCGCATCAATGTCTGCCAAGTCTCCACCGGAAGGTGCAAGCTGGCGCGACTTTATTACCGTTACGAAGCCCGGCATTATCCGCTCCAATCTGATTGCGGCATTCGCAGGCTACTGGGTGGCATCAGGCTGGGATGTACAGTATGGCCGTCTGATTTTGACTTTGCTCGGCACCATGCTGGTCATGGCTTCAGCCTGTGTCTTCAATAATTATTTTGACCGCGATTTGGATATGAAGATGGAACGGACCCGGGAACGCGGGCTGCCTACAGGAAGGCTGAAGCCGACAACGGTACTTATCTATGGCATTGGGCTCGGCATTGCCGGGCTGGGCGTGCTGTTCGCCTTCTGCGGCGTACTAGCCGGATTATTCGGCATAGTCGGCATGTTCGTATATGTTGTAGTGTACACCCTTTGGCTCAAAAGAACCTCCACCTGGAGCACCTCGGTAGGTGCGATCTCGGGAGCCATGCCTCCTGTCATCGGCTATGTGGCTGTTACAGGAACAGTGGATCTCGGCGCCTGGCTGCTGTTCGCAATGCTCTTTTTGTGGCAGCCGCCCCATTTCTGGGCCCTTGGCATCCGCCGCAAGGAGGAATACAGAGCAGCAGGATTTCCGCTCCTTCCGGTTGTGAAGGGGACGCGCCGCACCAAATTCCAGATGATTCCTTATGTGGCATTGCTGCTACCGGTGCCTGTGCTGATGTACGCCTATGATTATGCAGGTATATATTATCTGATTGTATCACTGGGACTGTCGGTGGCATGGCTCTACTTAACTCTAATCGGATTCAAGGCAAAGGATGATGAGGTATGGGCGAAGAAAAGCTTCCTCTTCTCCATTAATTATCTGACGTTAAGTCTGATTGCCCTGGTGCTGAATACCATTCACGTGTAATTATTCTTAGGATAGAGGGGGAGGGCGTCCTGTGCAGACCTTGAAGCGCTACAAGTGGACCTGGCTGCTGCTGCTGATTGCAATAATTATGGCTGGCTATCTGGCAGTCCAGTCCTTTGGGTTCGGTGAGAAGAAGCTGCCTGTCATCGGTCAGGTACAGGACTTCTCTCTGGAGAATGTGGACGGGAAGCAGATCAGTCTGGCGGATACGGCAGGCACAGCAAGGCTGGTCTATTTCTTCTTCACGGTCTGTCCCGATGTGTGTCCGATTACCACCTATATGCTGTCAGAGACGCAGGATATATTGGTTAAAGACGGCAGCTTCGGCAAAGACGTTGAATTCGTCTCGATATCTTTCGATCCGAAGAATGATACAAGGGAAGCGATCAAGGCCTTCGCCGACAAGTTCCATGCCGATTATAACGGCTGGTACTTCCTGCGGGGGGATCAGGAGCAGGTACGCAAGCTGGCAGCGGAGTCCTTCAAGGTGCTGATCTATGGCACGAGCAAGGATGATTTCGCCCACGCGAACCTTATTGGCCTGGTGGACAAGAACAACCGGCTCCGGGGATTGTACGATGCCGGGGATACGGAGAATGTAACGCCGGAGTTCCTGGCCAGAACGGTTAAGAAGCTGGCCCGTGAATAGCACAGGAACGCAATAAACGAGGGTGTCCGTGGAGCAGTGGAGCTGCTGCACAGGACACCCTCGTTTTGTGGTGAAAGGTTAAGAATGTATATGCTTCATGCGATGAATTATCCTTCTATACCCTGCGGATACGGCTGGGGGTAAATAATGAAATCTTCAAGTCCGGCCTTCTCCAGCTGGGTGATGTTATATTCATCCGGAGTCCCTTCCACGCCGGCATAACCCTTGCGGGTATACATATGAATGGCATCGGGAAAGGCATCACGCAGGACTGCACGGATTTTTTTGCCTGAGCTGTCATTGTCCATGTACAGGTAGACTTCCCCGTCCCGGATGGTATTCCGCAGGGATTCCAGCTTCAGGGTATTCAGCGTACCGAAGGTGCACAGAATGTCGACCTCTGGTTCAAGCAGCCGCCTCAGTCTGCTGCGGTCGTTCTTGCCTTCGACAATAATGGTGATGGACATATGCAATCAGCCCCCGGATCTTAGTTGTTATGACGATATTGTACCTAAGCTGCGCTATTTTTAACAGCTTGGCGGAACAATATGTATTCATTCCCCGGGAAATGTCGCATTCAGGCGGCCGGGCTGTTCCAGCCGGGAGCGTAGGAAGAGAGACGGCCGGATCTGCCCGGAGGCAGCAGCATAAGGGCTGTCATCAGCAGCACGAAGGCGATGAAGTACGGGGACACGTACTCCCTTAGCTGCCCGGCAGCGACGGGTCCGGCGAAGGCTCCGAGGGACATGGCGATGGATTGCAGTGAGAAGGTCCGGCCCAGCCGTCCTGCGCCGCCCAGGCTGATGAAGAGGGAGGCCATTGCCGGAAACAACACGCCTTTGGCAGAGCCAAGCAGGAAGAGGACCACTCCGGCCGGGATGCTGCGGAAGGCAGCCAGGGTGAAGAAGCAGAGAGCCATCCCCAATAAGGCAGCGGCAATGCGGATACCCGGCGAGATACGGTTCAGGAAAAACAGGCAGAGGGTCGCTAGCGCTCCCAGGCTGAGCAGGGAGAGCAGAATTCCGGTAGAGACCATTCCGTCTTGTCCTTGTGACAGCGGAAGCTCGAAGAACAGTACGCCCTGGGAGCAGGATACGAAGAAGGGCAGCAGATAGTAACGCCTGGAGACTGCAGGCTGGGCGGTAGCGGCCGCCACAGGCTGCAGGTTCTCCTTTACCGGGAGTTCAGACTTATGCAGTACTAGGGCCGGATTATGCTTCGGCACACTGAAGAAGGCCATCACACCGGTGAAGATCAGGAGCCACCCCAATGTACTGAACGTGCCGGAGTAACCGGCTTTGGCGACGATGAAGGCTCCGGCGGCAGGGGAGACAACCGAAGCCAGCGTGTGAATAATTCCGTTGCCTGACATGTATTTGCCCTGGGTCGCAGGGTCAGACGAGAGCGAGGCCAAGAGAGTCATACAGGCAGGGGAGAGGAACGCCAGGGCGAACCCGCTCGCTGCCCGCAGCAGGAGCAGATGCCAGGGCAGCTGGGCATGCGCCTGCAGAAGCAGGATCAGACCTGCTACGGTAAGGGCGAATACGATATAGCGGCGGCTGCCGTTGCGGTCTACAAGTACACCGGCCAGCAGATTGCCCGGGAGGTGGGTCAGGGAATACATCCCCATCATCCAGCCGATGAAGGCCGGGCCCGCTCCCAGGGACATGGCAAAGGGTGTCAGGATAGGGTACTGGGCATGTAAATCGAAGAACGCCAGGAACATGAAGAGGTACAGCCACATTGCAGTTTTCACGGATAACACCTCCAGATTAGCGGCCAGCCGCTGATGACGGAACGGATTCCAGCAGAGGGAACAGCCTACTTGTACTTTACGTGCGGCAGCGGGGGCTTATACCATTTTCTTGGCCAGCCCCTGTATGCAGTTCTGCATTCCGGCAACCATGAATTATAAGGGTCATTCATGTATAATAATTAATATTAATGAAATGTCTGACGGGACAGCGTCCCGGAGTGGCGAAATTTGCGATTGGGGTGTTGTGAAATTGATGAATCCGGAAGTGTGGTCACAGTTTATCAGAGAGAATTGGCTTGTTATTGTTATTGCGCTTGTCCTGCTGTTCGCAGTCGTTAACATCGTTAAGACTATGCTGAAATGGGCTATCGTCGTCGTTATTGTGGTGGGGTTATTCATTTATAGCGGGGTGACCATGGATCAGATCGGTAATGCCGTTAACAAAGTGGCGGACGGGACAGTCAGCACGCTGAAGAATGAGGCGCAGGAGGTTATGCTCAAAGAAGCGCAGGAGGCGGTCTATACCTCCGGCGGTGACGGCACCTTCACCATCACTACTCCTAATCTGGAGGTGAAGGGCTCCGCTGCAGAGGACAAGGTGGAAGTGGTCTTCCGCGGAGTCAGCCTCGGGAAGTGGAGCGTTACGGATACAACCAAGACCTTCATCGACGAAGCCCGGAAGCAGGCGGGCAAGTAATAGTGCAGCGGGCTCAGGGTTACCTGCAGCAGCAGAAGGAGGAGTGATTCATTGAATACCTGGATAGAAAGTCTTCGTGAAGCCAATATCATCTCCATTGTTCTGCTGCTGATCGTCCTCTTCTCTGCACTGCAGGGCTGGGGCCGGGGCTTCCGCAGAGCAGCCGGAGGGCTGTTCGGCATGCTCGGATTAGGAGTGCTTGCGGCAGCTTCGCTGGTGATGGCGATTCCCGCAGCCGTATACCTCTCGCCTGCTGCCGGGAACTGGGCTTCCGGCATTACTCCGCCGGAGGACAAGCTAAGCCAATGGCAGCAGCTATATTATACCGGTGCCTCTGTACTGGCGAATTCACCGGTAGTGCGGTTTCTGTTGCTGCTCTTGCTGTGCTATACCTTGATTCGTCTGCTGCTGGGTCTGCTGTTCCTGCTGCTGCCGTTTCGCCTGCCGCGCCAGTCCGGGAGGGGTTCGGGGCGGATCACAGGCGCCAGCCGGCTGGTCGGGGCAGTGCTTGGCACCGCCGCAGGGCTTACCCGGGCCATGGTGCTGGTCTTTGTCCTGTTCATCAGTGTCGCCCTGAACCCGGACAGCGGCTTCAGCCGCTATGTGCAATCATCACCGGTCTACAGCCAGAGTGCGGAAGCGGTATTTGAGCCGCTGGCCGGTGAACAGGTCAGAGGCAAGCTTCCGGTACTGACCAAGGCGGTAGCCGCCGAGATGAGTGACATTCTCCGTCGTAAATATGAGGTGATTGACCATGATATTTCGGCGGATATTGCCGGTGCAGCCGCAGAAATCGCCGGACAAGCAAGCGGCGATGAAGAGAAGGCCAGGCTGCTCTATGACTGGGTAGGCTCGCGTATTGCCTACGACTATAACAAGGCAAAGAATTATGAAGAGAGACGGATCTGGCACGAGCAGACCCCGCAGGATACGATGGATACACGGCTTGGGGTATGCATTGATTACGCGCGGCTCTATGCCATGATGGCCCGCTCGCAAGGTCTTCAGGTGCGTGTCGTCACCGGCAAGGGCTATGACGGGCAAGGCGGTTATGGCCCGCATGCCTGGAATGAGGTCTATATCAGCAGCAGCGCAGCCTGGATTCCGCTCGATTCCACCTGGGCCAGCAGCGGCAACTGGTTCAATCCGGGGGATTTCGACTCCACGCATATCAAGGAGAACATCCTCTGAGAAGGAAGCGGACGCTCTTGTATCTATGGTACAATAACAGCGGGCAAGTGGAAACGGCTGTGTCGTCCTTTCAAAGGACGGTACCGTTAGCTCTTGCTCGTGATCTGACGGATAAGCAGTACTGCAAACCATACAAGGAGAGGACTTGCTGTGAGATGGTTCGGTAAACCGGGCTCCGGCCCGGGTGATGGAGAGACCCGCAACTACCTGAGCTTACGCATAAATCTGTTTTTCTTCGGCACTTTTTTTATTTTTGTGATCATTATGATCCGGCTTGCGGGACTGCAGTTTGTAGAGAGTCCCGAGCTTAGCGAGGTGGAGGCTAGCCGGGAGACCAAGGATGTTCCGCTTGCGGCGATCCGGGGGACTATTCACGCGGCGGGCGGGGAAGACATCGCCCATTCCACACCGATTCAGTCGCTATTCGTTACGTTAACCCAAGAATACACCGCGAAGGTCAAGAATAAGAACACCGGCTTATATGAACCCACCGCTGAAGCCAAGGAGAATACGAAGGCGCTGGTGGCGGGGCTGTCATCCGTTTTTGAACAGTATGGGGATCCCTCTGCGAAGAAGCTGCTCAAGGAGGATATCCTGCAACTGCTGGACCTTGATTACAAGAAGTCACTGGGGTATGTACCGCGCAAGATCAAGGCCGGTCTTACGATGAAGGAAGTCGCCCATCTGATGGAGAACAGGCAGCGTTATCCCGGGGTGTCAGTGGTGGAGGAGAGTATCCGCCATTATGACAAGGACACGGTGGCTGTCCAAACGGTTGGTTATATGAAGCAATTCCGTTCTACAGAAACAGGATATAATTTATACAAAAATATCCGCAGCGCCATGAAACAAACGGGTGCGGACCCGGGACTTAGCTACAGGGAAGATGAGTTCGTCGGCATCTATGGTCTTGAACAGCAATACCAGCGCGAGCTTAGAGGGAAGAACGGGTATCAGACGATCTCAGTCAATGCCCAGAATATGGCCGAAGAGGTTATCGCGTTGGTCCCGCCCGTCAAGGGCAACGATATCTGGATGACGATTAACAAGCAGGTGCAGATGAGCACAGAACAGG
This sequence comes from Paenibacillus sp. FSL R7-277, assembly GCF_000517965.1. Lineage (NCBI taxonomy): Bacteria > Bacillati > Bacillota > Bacilli > Caryophanales > Paenibacillaceae > Paenibacillus > Paenibacillus sp. FSL R7-277. Next base: position 64,578 of record NZ_ASPX01000005.1, on the reverse strand, counting down.
CGATTATGGATCAGCTCAACTGGCTGCACCGCAACCCTGTACAGGGGAAGCTTCATAAGGATGCGCTCACCGGCTATGCCGTTGCGATGGAAGTCGATACAGGCAATGTAGTGGCAATGGCGAATATGCCGGACTATGATACGAATGTCTGGAATGCCGAGAGGCTACCGCCAGAAGAGTGGGCCAAAATTGAGGACTATTATCAGAACGGGACGATTACCGATATTTCCTCCGGTATCTCCGGCAACGGACTGAAGTCATTGATCTTCCTGGGTTCCACGATTAAGCCGTTAAGCGTCCTGATCGGTCTGGAAGAAGGCTTATTCACTACCGGTGATACTTACGTGGATAAAGGAATTGGTTATTTCGGTAAAGATAACAGCTCCTCCGTGAGAAATTCCTCCGGCCATGTCCTGGGCCCGCTTAGTCCGGCGAAGGCGATTCAGGAATCCTCGAATGCTTTTATGGTAGAGTGGGTTGGTAATGCCCTGTACAAGAAGTATCCGGGAGAAGGCATTGCCATATGGGATAAATATATGAAGGCATTCGGGCTTGGGGTATCTACGCAAAGCGGGCTTCCCGGTGAAAGTCCCGGGGTTGCCGATTATCTTGATCCTAAGAAGGCAGGCTCTGCCCAAGCGGCGCTGGTCTATGCCTCCTTCGGCCAAAAGGGGAAATACACCGCACTGCAGCTTGCCCAGTATACGGCAACACTTGCGAATGAAGGCGTGCGGATTAAGCCCCAGCTCGTCAGTAAGATTACAGATCCCGATGGGAAGACGGTTAAGCAATTTGGACGGGAAGTCCTGGACAGCATCACGTTTCACCCTTCTTACTGGAAGGAGATCAAGCGCGGGATGAATACTAAGGTTAAGGCGTTTGACGGATTCCCGTATGACTTCGCCCGCAAGACAGGAACCTCTGAGATGGAAGCCTTCGGGGCCATCCGTGACAACGGGGTGTTCATTGCTTATGCTCCGCGTGAGCAACCTAAGCTTGCGGTGGCCGTGATTATTCCGGAAGGCGGCTTTGGAGCGAACAGTGCCGCACCGGTAGCCCGCCGGATTTTTGAAGCCTATGACCAGGAGTATGGACTGGATGGAGTCCCTAAGAAGAATGTGCCAGAGTCAAGGGTGGATTAAACGGTTTATTTTGATGTAGAGGAGTGAAAAACTGTGGGTGTTTTCCGAAAGCAGGCCTCCCCCCCGGAAGAGAAGGACAGCAAGAGCTCGCTTGGCCTGCGGCTTAACGTGTTTTTCTTCAGCACGTTTGTTATTTTTTGTGTCATTATTATTCGCCTCGCAGTTATTCAATTTGTGGAAGGACCGACGCTGACCGAGGTAGAGACCAGCCGGGATACCAAAAGTGTCCCGCTCGCCTCCATCCGCGGAGGCATCCGCGCAGCTGCAGGCGAGCAAATTGCCTACTCCACCTCCGTTCAAACGCTGTATGTTACGCTTACGAAAGAATATACAGCCAAGGCGGTGGACAAGGAGACGGGGATCAGCTCGCTGAAGCCGGAGGCAAGAGCCAATGCGTATGCGCTGGCGAATAATCTGGTTGCGAAATTTGACGAATATGGCGACCCGAACGGCGAGAAGCTGACCGTTAATGAAGTGATTAATTCTCTGGATTTATATTTCAAGAAATATTCGGGCTATATGGCCCGCAAGATCAAATCCGGTCTGACCACCAAGGAAATCGCCTATTTCATGGAGCACAAAAGCGAGTTCCCCGGTCTGGAGATCGTAGAAGAAGGCGTGCGTCATTACGACAAGGATACCGTTGCCGTGCAGACGGTCGGCTATATCAAGCCCTTCAAATCCTCCAACACGCTCAACATCTACAAGAATATTCAGAGCGCGATGAAGAAGATCGGTGCAGATCCCGGCCTGAATTATAAAGACGATGAATTCGTCGGCTTCGACGGTCTGGAGCTGCAATATCAGCGGGAGCTGCGCGGCAAGAACGGCTATCAGGTCATCTCGGTGAATCCGCAGAACATGGCCGAGAAGGTGGAAGAGGTTGTGCCGCCTGTCAAGGGTAATGACATCTGGATGACGATTGACAAGAATGTTCAGCTTAAGACGGAGCAGGCCATCACCGAACAGATTAATTGGCTGCACCGCAACTCTGTACAGGGTAAGACTCATCCTGACGCCAAGACAGGCTACGCCGTGGCGATGGAGGTCGATACCGGCAATATTGTGGCCATGGCCAGTATGCCGGATTACGATACCAATGTCTGGACAGCGGAGAAGCTGGATTCAGATACCTGGAACAAGATCATGGGCAATTACCAGAACGGGACGATCACCCCGTATTCTTCCGGCCTGTCCGGTCATGGATTCGGCTCCACAGTGCTGCTCGGTTCCACCATTAAGCCGCTGACGGTGCTGATTGGTCTGAATGAAGGCTTCTTCAGTACCTCCTCTACGTACACTGACAAAGGGATTGCCTATTTCGGTAAGGATGATAAATCCTCTGTCCGAAATTCCTCGGGTCACGTATACGGCCGGATGGGTCCGGCTAAGGCGATTGAGGATTCCTCCAACGTGTTCATGGTGGATATGGTCGGTAAGAAGCTTTATGAGCATTACAAGGGTGAGGGCATTAATATCTGGGATAAGTATATGAAAGAATTCGGCCTGGGCGTATCTACGCAGAGCGGTCTGCCTAATGAATACCTGGGACAGATCAACTACACAGATACTAAGGCAGCGGGCAGTGCGCAAGCCGCGCTGGTCTATGCCTCCTTCGGACAGCAGGGCCGTTATACGGTGCTGCAGTTAGCCCAGTATGCCTCGACGCTTGCGAATGAAGGGGTGCGGATTAAGCCGCAGCTTGTCAGCAAGATTACGGATTCATCGGGCAAGGTGGTCAAGAAGTTTGAGCGCGAGGTGCTGGATGAAGTGACGACCTTTGACAAGTCCTATTGGAGAGAGATTAAAAAGGGCATGAACAGTAAGGTCTCCGCATTCGCAGATTTCCCTTATGATTTTGCCCGCAAGACAGGGACCTCGCAGCAGCTCGGAAAAGGGCAACTGCGCGATAACGGGGTATTTATTGCCTTCGCCCCTCGTAATAATCCTAAGTTAGCGGTGGCTGTGGTCATTCCGGAAGGCGGCTTCGGCTCCAACAGTGCCGCTCCGGTTGCGCGTAAAATTTTCGATGCTTATGACTGGGAGTACGGACTGGACGGTGTGCCTAAGAAAAGCCTGAAAACAGCGAACTCAAATGACGGCGCTGCTTCCGGTGACAGTGCCGATAATACTCCTGCAACAAACTGATGATATTATAATCGAGTAGGAGATGGATCTGCGTAATACCAAATATACGGTTGCCTTCAAACGAAAGAGCAACCAAGAATGGAGGGGTGGCAAATGACTGCCAAATACCGCCTGCTAGCATTGGATATGGATGGAACCCTACTGAACGACGAACAGAAGATTACCCCGCTTACGGTGGAATGGATCAAAAAAGCGATGGAAGCCGGCGTACATGTCTGCCTGTCTACCGGACGCTCCTCGCGCAGTGCGATGCCGTATGCTGAACAGCTTGGCTTGAACACTCCGATGATTATGGTCAACGGAAGTGAAGTCTGGCGTGCGCCTCATGAGCTGTATCGCCGGTCCCTGATGGATGTTGAACTGGTCCGGGAGATGCACAAGATCGCTGAAGAATTCGATATCTGGTTCTGGGCCTACTCCGTAGATGAAGTGTACAACCGGGATAGCTGGGACGGGGAGATTGACAGCAGGGAATGGTTGAAATTCGGCTATTCCACCGAGGATAACGATATCCGTCATAAGCTGCTGATGCGCCTGCAGGAGCTGGGCGGGCTGGAGATCACCAACTCCTCGCCGTTCAACCTGGAGATTAATCCGCTTGGCGTCAATAAGGCTTCAGGCATACTTGAAGTATGCAAGCTGCTCGGCATTAACATGTCCCAGGTTGTTGCCGTAGGCGACAGCCTCAACGACCTGGCAGCGATCCAGCAGTCCGGCTTCGGAGTGGCTATGGGCAATGCGCAGGAAACTGTTAAGCAGGAAGCGGATGCGGTAGTAGCTACGAATAATGAAGACGGGATCGCGGAAGTGATCCAGAAGTACATCCTGACAGAGGCCGGAACCTCGGCCGGTAGAGTGTCGAAACGAGCTTAAGATTACTGAGAGACAACAATATAGGTGGGAGTAACGGAGGGGAAGTTTGAGCTGTAGGAGCGGTAGCGACCGCCTGAAAGCTTTCCGTAGGAAAGCTAGCTTCGGAAGCATCAGCAGTCACCGGATTTCCACCGCTAACAGCGGTTTGAATCAAGAAATCTGGTGACAACAGCGGCCGGAAGCCAAACATTCACCGCAGTTACGACCCGCACCATTGATAGCTATCTAAACTTAAGGAGTTGAGGGAATTGATAATTCTGGGCTGGATTCTGATCATTGCTTTGTTCGCAATCGGGATGGCAGGGGCGGTATATCCGATCCTGCCGGGGGCGCTTGCGATTTACCTGGCTTTCTTTGTATATGGCTGGTTCTTTTCCTTCGACTCCTTCGGTCCCTTCTTCTGGATTGCCCAGACCTTGATCGTTGTAGTTCTGTTCATTGCCGACTACGTGGTCGGGGCCTGGGGCGTCAAGAAGTTCGGCGGCTCCCGCGCCTCGGTGATCGGCAGCACCATCGGTCTGATTGCCGGTCCGTTTGTGATTCCGGCATTTGGCCTGCTGATTGGCCCGTTCGCAGGTGCCTTCATCGGCGAGCTGATTGCTGGCGAGAAGGCCGGTAAAGCGGTTAAGGTCAGCTTCGGCGCTCTGCTGGGGCTGTTCAGCAGCACAGTCGTCAAGATTATTCTGCAGATTGCTATGATCGTCCTCTTCTTTATCTGGATCGGGCGTTACTAAATTTATTGTGAAGAAGGCGAAACAGCTTGTCCACCAAGAAAGAATCCTTTGTCAAAGGCACGCTAATTCTGGCGGCAGCCGCACTGGTAGCCCGTGTCCTCGGGCTTGCCCAGCGGGTGCCGCTGGAGCATTTATTCAATGAAGTCGGTAACGCTGCGTTTACACAAGCCAACACTGTGTATCTGCTGCTGCTGCCGCTGGCGACAGCAGGAATTCCCAGCACACTCAGTAAAATGGTGTCCGAGCGCTATGCGCTGAACCGCCCGCACGAAGCCCAGCAAGTGTACCGGGCGGCGCTGATTTTTGCCGCTGTGGTTGGTGTGCTTATGAGTGTGGCGCTCTACATAGCTGCTCCTTATTATGCGGAATCCAGCAAGGTTCCCGAGAGTACGCTGGCGATCCGGGCGATTGCCCCGGCGCTGCTGCTGTTCCCCGCTATCGCGATGATGCGCGGGTATTTCCAGGGCCGTAATAATATGATGGCCGGGGGCATTTCACAGATTGTCGAGCAGATTGCCCGGGTATCCACGGCCATTCTGCTTGCATTCATCCTGCTGCGCCAGGGCTACAGCAACACGTGGATGGCAGCAGGCGCATCCTTCGGCAGTGTGCTTGGCAGTATCGGCGCCTTCGGCGTGATGCTGTATTATGCGATGAAGCTGCGCCGCAGCGAGGAGAAGGTCGCATTGTATGAATCCAATGAAGCCCGTATCCCGCTGCTGAAGATTTATAAGGATATTTTCAAGCTGTCCATACCGATTGTATTATCTTCCGTTACTGTGCCTGTAGTGAACTTTATTGATACTTCTTTCATTGTGCCGCTGCTTAGCGGACAAATCGGCTTGAAGGAAGCTACGTGGACACTGGGGATCTTCGGCAGCCGGGCACAGAGCGTGGCCGGGATTCCTCCGGTCTTGTCGATCGCCCTAAGTGCATCGCTGATTCCGATTATATCTGCCGCCTTCGCCCGCAAAGATGAACAGCACCTGCAGCGTCAGGTCACACTCGCCATGCGGGTGTCCATTCTGACCGGCACACCGGTTGTGCTCTCACTGGTCGTGGCGGCATATTCCGTTAATGGCCTGCTGTTCAAAACACTGGATGGCAGCGGAATTGTAGCCATGCTGACGCTCGGCACTATTTTCCAGATTACGATGATGACCACGAACTCGATCCTGCTTGGAATGGGCAAATCGCGGATATCGATGTATTATGTACTTGTTGGTATCCTCGTGAAGTTTGGCTCCAATTTCCTGTTCAGCCAGTGGTTCGGCATCTACGGCATTATCGGCTCTACGGCATTGTGCTTCATTGTCATTACACTGCTGAATCTGCGGATGCTCAAAAAAATCGTACCCTTCTCCATTCTCGGCAAACGCTGGGGAGGCTTCTCCATTGCGGTTCTGGCCTCGGCAGGCATTGGCTATGGTCTGAATGAAGCAGGCCTGTTGATGACTGATCTGATGCCGGCCCGTCTGGCCTTCCTGATTACCTGTCTGGTGGTTGGAGCGGCAGTCGTGATTGTGTATCTGGTTCTCCTGATCATTCTGGGTGTACTTAGCAGCCAGGAGATTGCCGGTTATCCCCGTCCGCTGCGCAAGCTGCTGGGTCCTTTAATGAAATTGCAGCCCGCCCGTGTTCGTGCCGGTGAATAATGATGTTTGACTTATTCCGTACATTTTGCTTCACTTAAAGAGCAAGCTTCTTGTGTAACTTTCTGATAGAAGGGGATGGTCAATAAATGGACAAAATCAGCTCGCCTGCCCAGTTCCAGGTGGCAATTCAGTCTCCGCGCCTGACGGTGGCAGTCTTCAAGGCAGATTGGTGTGTGGATTGCAAATTCATTGATCCGTTCATGCCGGATGTGGAACAGAAATATGCAGAGCGTCTTACCCTGGTCGAAGTGGATGTCGATGCCGTAGGCGATGTCAGCCAGGAACAGAACATACTGGGCATTCCAAGCTTTGTCGCGTACACCGATGGACGGGAACTGGTCCGGTTTGTGAACAAGCTCCGCAAGTCCCGGGAGGAAATCGAGAAGTTCCTTGATACGGCGCTGGACGTTTATCTCAGCATTCACAAGTAATTACGCAGCACCGCTTTCGCCCTATCCGAGCAGAAGCGGTGCTTTTTTTCTAATAATATAAGCATTTATATGTTTCATACTCATTCCTATACAATACGGGTGATACTATTGACGACACTTCAATTAAAATGGCTCAGCTATCTGACCTGTCTCATTATGTTCATGGCGCTGTTTGGCGGGGTTGTGGTGACTAAGACCGGCTCGGGACTGGAATGCGGAAATCAGTGGCCGCTGTGCCACGGGAAGCTGATTCCGGCCTACACCATCGGCTCTCTGATTGAATATACCCACCGCTTGTTCAGCGGCCTGGCTGGCCTGCTGTCCCTGGCTTCCATGGTTGCCTTCTGGCGTTATGCCAGGCACCGCAGAGATCTGCTGGCCTATGCCCTGCTGACCCTGATCTTCGTCATCGTTCAAGGCGGGATGGGAGCGCTTGCAGTAGTGAAATCGCAGTCGGCTGCGGTTATGGCCCTGCATATGGGCTTCTCGCTGATTGCCTTCGCCGGTTCGCTGATGCTGGCGCTTGGGACCAGACGGACATTCGCTCCAGGAGCGGAATTCAGCACAGGAAGTCCCAAAGTCCGCCCAGCCTTCCGCAACTTAACCTGGGTTACTGCAGTATATTCATATATCGTGGTCTACATCGGGGCCTACGTAAGCCATACCAGCTCCCAAGGCGGGTGCTCCGGCTGGCCGCTGTGTAACGGACAATGGATTCCGGAGATGAGCGGCGGAGTAGGGATTGTATTCATTCACCGGATGGCGGCGGCGATTCTGTTCCTGCTGACGGCTATACTTGGGCATCTGGCCTTCTGGAAGCATAAGGAGCTGCCGGAGCTGAGGGCTCTGGGAGTAGCGGCAGTTCTGTTGTGCCTGATGCAGGTATTCAGCGGAGCCGCAGTGGTATACACATTGAATAATGAAAGATTGTACATATTTGCTGCGTTGTCTCATATCGTGCTGATCTCCGGACTCTTTGGGGTTCTGTGCTACATGAGTGTAAGGGTCTGGCAGTTAAGCGGAGCCGGCAAGGCAGCAAGTGATAAGTAAACGGCAACGGTGGACGGGATAAGCATAAGGTCCTGTTTGAGGAGGAACGCTATAGTGCGATACGGTAATTTACGACAATGGATTGAGCAGCTCCGCAGGGATAAGGATCTGGCAGTGATAGATACCCCTGTTGATCCTTATCTGGAGCTTGCCGAAATTCACCGGCGGGTGGTGGAGGAGGAGGGCCCGGCACTGCTGTTCACGAACGTGCAAGGAACACCGTTCCCGGTCGCTACTAACCTGTTCGGTACAGTTCAGCGCGTCAACAAGGCCTTTGGGACAAGACCGGAGCAGCTGCTGAAGTCGCTGACAACGGCGATGGATCAGCTGATTCCGCCTTCAGGCGCCGGCTTATGGCGGGAGAAGACGGTGCTGCTTGAGCTGCTGAGGGCAGGAACCAAGAACATACCGCAAGGAGAGGCTCCGGTGCTCGGTGTCTGCAGCAGCAGTGATCCGCTGAAGGAGCTGCCCCGGATTACGGCCTGGCCTAAGGATGGCGGGGCGTTCATCACGCTTCCTCTGGTCTATACGGAGAATATCACCAACCCCAAGGATCATAATCTCGGACTGTACCGGATTCAGATGTATGACGACAGCACCACAGGTATTCACTGGCAGATTCACAAGGGCGGCGGCTTCCATCACTCGCAGGCAGAGCTTCTCGGCGAGACCCTGCCGGTGTCTGTCTTCATCGGCGGGCCGCCGGCCCTGATTGCAGCGGCGGTGGCACCGGTGCCGGAACGGATTCCGGAGCTGATGCTGGCTTCGCTGATGCTGGGCGGCAAGCTTCCCATGGTGCAGGACCCCTTGGGCGGGCACCGGATTCCGGCTGAGGCGGAATTCTCCATCCGGGGACGCGTGTCTCCGCTGGAGCGGAGAGCGGAAGGGCCTTACGGCAGCCAGTCCGGCTACTATTCCATGCAGCATGATTTCCCGGTCATGCATGTTCAGCGGATGTGGCACCGCAAGGACGCCATCTACCCGGCGACCATCACCGGCAAGCCGCGCCAGGAGGATTATTATCTGAAGGATTATTTGCAGCGGCTGCTCGCTCCAGCCTATCCTCTGCTGATCCCTTCGGTCAAAGCGCTGTGGTCCTACTCCGAATCCGGTTCGCATTCACTGACCTCAGCTGTTGTGAGGGAGAGCTATCCCCGTGAGTATATGGTGTCAGCGTTTCGTATCTTAGGGGAAGGTCAGCTCTCCTTAACCAAATTCCTGCTGCTGACTAATGTGCAGGTGGAGCTAACGGATTTCCCCAAGCTGCTGGAAACTGTGCTTGAGCGCTTCAATCCGCAATCGGATCTGACGATCTTTGCCAATACCTCCATGGATACACTGGATTATACCGGACGTAAGCTGAATCATGGCAGTAAGGCGGTGATGGCGGGCATCGGCAGCCCGGTCCGTCAGTTGCCAAGGACTTATACAGAGGGTCTGCTTCCATCAATCACCGCCGCTGTGCCTTATTGCGGAGGATGTTTAGCCGTTTCCGGTGCATCCTATGAAGAGGACCCGGAGCTGCCGGAGCGGCTGGTGGCTGCCTTCAAGGAGAGGGAGACCGCCTGGCCGCTGATTGTGCTGGTGGATCAGGCGGAAGAGGCGGTCAGCACGCAGACCTCCTTCCTGTGGACCGTATTCACCCGCTTCAATCCGGCGGATGATATCTATTCGGCGGCCGGGGTACACCGGGGCAGCGTCAGCTATACACTGCCGATCATTATAGATGCCCGGATGAAGCCGGGATACCCGGAGGAGCTGGCTCCGAGCGAGGATATTGCGAAGCGGGTAGATCGCAACTGGAACCGTTATTTTCCTCTGGCGTAGAAGTGAATTTTAAGGAGGGTCAAAATATGCTGCGGACGTTACTTGGAGAGCCGCCCCGCGTGAACAGCGGTGTGCTGGCTGAAGCTATGGAGTCCATGGCGAAGGCAGCCTCCATGCTGCGCAAGGAGATGGCGGCACATGAAGACCATGACCATGAATACCGCAAGCTGGAAATTTGGACACGCGGCCTGATCTCCTCTCTGGATGAGCTGGAGCAGAGCTGGTTCGCAGCAGCCTTTTTCCGGAAGTCAGTGATAGCCGGTTATATGGACGACATGTCGTCCACAGAGCAGGGGGAGTACGCCAGATATGTGTATTTCTACAAGGATGGCTTCATCCGTGTCTTCTCGCTGCTGGACAAGCTGGGCACGGTGCTGAATAATCTGTACAATCTCAATACAGGCAAGGTGAAGACGCATTTCTCTTATTTCACGGTGCTGAGGCAATTTCAGCTGCTTCACCCGCATCATCCGCTGGCGGAGAAGCTGGAGCGAATCAGGAATTCCTACCGGGAGCCGGTTGAGAATTTGCGCAAGCGGCGCAACGCTGAGATCCATTACATGAACGCGGAGATGACCGACGACCTCTGGCAGCGTCACCAGGGATTGCATGACAAGATTCGTCTGGAGGATCTCGACAGCCACCTGGAGGATTTGAAGCAGAGCCTGGAGATGGTATGCCAGTCACTGGCCGCCGCATACAGCTACGGGAATGAACAATGGCACAAGAACAAAGCGGCCCCAGGCCCGAAATCCGGACAAGCCCGTCCGTAAAAACTTACCTTTGACAAAAATCTTGAAACTGAATTATACTTAGGCATACATTAACTTCTGACAGGATACGGAATCTATAACTTCATACTATGATCTTATCGAGAGCGGCGGAGGGATAGGCCCGATGAAGCCCGGCAACCGGTTTGAATACAGCCTTACGCTGCATCCAAATGTCATGGTGCTAATTCCTACAATGCCGCCGGACTCGGGGGTTTTGGCAGATGAGAAGGCATTGTCATTATACACACAGGGCCTCTTGCGATCTGCATGGATCGTAGGGGGTCTTTTTTGCAATGATGGAAGCTAGAACAGAAGGGGGACGCAGCGGTTGATAGAATTGAAGGATATAACCAAGGTGTATGGCAAGGGCAGTAAGCAGGCAACTGCACTCTCTGCGCTGAGCCTGTCGATTAAGAAGGGGGAAATCTTCGGGGTGATCGGTCACTCCGGGGCCGGCAAAAGCACGCTGATCCGCTGCATTAATCTGCTGGAACGTCCGACTGCGGGCGAGGTGTGGGTGGACGGTGTCGAGCTGACAGCGCTCAGCCAGGGACAGCTGCAGGAGCAGCGGCGCAAGATCGGAATGATTTTTCAGCATTTCAACCTGCTCTCATCGGCTACAGTCTATGATAATATCGCGTTTCCGCTGCGGCTGATCGGAGCCGTAAGGAACGAGATTGAACAAAAGGTTAAGGAACTGCTCGCCCTGGTCGGGCTGGAGGAGCACTGGAATAAGTACCCGGCTCAGCTATCCGGCGGACAGAAGCAGCGTGTCGGAATCGCCCGGGCGCTGGCAAGTGATCCGGATGTTCTGTTATGCGATGAGGCGACCTCGGCGCTTGATCCGCAGACGACAGACTCCATTCTGCGCCTGCTGATGGATATCAACAGCAAATTCCATCTGACCATCGTGTTGATTACCCATGAGATGCATGTCATTCAGAGCATCTGCGACCGTGTTGCCGTGATCCATGGCGGCGGTATTGTGGAGCAGGGTGAAGTGGCCGAGGTCTTTCTGAAGCCGAAGCATGAGGTTACCAAGGAATTCATCCGCAGTGAGACCCAGTCGGACGGACCGCTCCGGCAAGCGATTGATGCTGTACAGCCAGGTTACACGAAGTCGGTCAAAATCACTTTTCTCGGACAAAAGACTTACGGGTCGACGCTCTCACAGGTGGTTCAGGGAACCGGGGTTCACTTCGCCATTCTTCATGGAACCATCTCTACGATCAAGGATGTTCCTTACGGCCAGCTGATCGTCCGGTTCGAAGGACCTGAGGGTGCGGTCGAAGCCACGCTCACTGAGCTCATAGCGCAAGGTCTTGATGTGGAGGTGATTTTGTAATGGACTTTAGCACAATTAATTGGGAAGAAATGCTGGAAGCTACGATTGCTACACTCAAAATGATCGCTATTTCAGGAATATTCACAATAATCCTTGGTTTACCGCTTGGAATTGTGTTATATTTATGGGGCAAGTCAAATAACGTTATTATCAGGGTGGTTTACTCGGTATTATCCTTCGTTGTGAATATCCTGCGTTCGGTTCCTTTTATCATTCTGATGGTTGCCCTGATTCCGTTCAGCAAGGCCATTATGGGCACTTCGATTGGTGTGCTTGGAACGATTCCGGCACTGGTAATCGGCGCGGCGCCATTCTTCGCCAGACTGGTGGAGACGGCACTGCGGGAGGTTGACCGGGGAATTATTGAAGCGGCGCAGGGCATGGGAGCGTCCACCGGGCAGATCGTTATGCGCGTGCTGCTGCCGGAGGCTCGTCCGGGTCTGCTTGCCGGTGTAACCATTACTGTTGTGACCCTTGTCTCGTATACCGCAATGTCCGGCATGATCGGCGGCGGCGGACTGGGTGACCTGGCGATCCGCTACGGATATTACCGCTATGAGAAGGAAGTCATGCTTATCTCGGTAGCGCTGATGGTGATTCTGGTGCAGCTGCTGCAAATGGCCGGTGACCGGCTGGTAAGACATTTTACACGGAAATAAGGTACGTCCACATATAGCCTTATTCAATAAACCATATGGATTAGAGGGGGATTTACAGATGAAAAAAGTACTGCTTACATTCTTCAGCCTGACCTTGATATTGGTGCTTGCCGCTTGCGGAAACAACAAGGCGAATAACACCACGAATTCTGCTGCGACAACGGCACCTACAGAAGCGGCTGCTGCAGAGCCGACTACAGAGCCTGCTGCGGACCCGGTAACCCTGGTGATTGGTGCTTCTCCTGTACCGCATGCGGAGATCCTCAAAGCGATTGCCCCACTGCTTGAAGCCCAAGGCATTAAGCTGGAGATCAAAGAATTCACAGATTATATTCTTCCCAATACACAGCTTGCCGAGAAGCAGCTCGATGCGAACTTCTTCCAGCACAAGCCTTACCTGGATGATCAGAACACCAAGAACGGCACAGATCTCGTATCTGTAACTGCTGTTCATGTAGAGCCATTTGGCGCCTATTCCAAAAAGATCAAATCGATCGATGAATTGGCAGAAGGTGCGAAGGTTGCGATTCCGAATGATGCAACGAACGGAGGCCGCGCCTTGATTCTGCTGGCGAAGAACGGTCTTATCAAGCTGAAGGATGACACCAATATTGCTTCCACCAAAGCGGATATCACCGAGAACCCTAAGAAGCTTGACATCATTGAGCTGGATGCAGCCATGCTGCCCCGTCAGCTGGATGAAGTGGACCTGGCGCTGATCAACACCAACTTCGCACTGGATGCCAAGCTGTCTCCTACGAAGGATGCGTTGTTCATCGAAGGCGGAGATTCCCCGTATGCTAACCTGCTGGTAGCCCGTCCTGACAATAAGGATTCCGATGCCATTCAGAAGCTGGCAGCAGCGCTGACTTCCCCGGAAGCGAAGGAATTCATCGAAAAGCAATATGACGGAGCAATTATCCCGGCATTCTAAGCTTAAGCCTAGGGAAGCGGAATAATCTAATGAGACCAGAAGAAGCCCGTAGCCAGAAATGGCTGGCGGAGCGGCTTCTGGTCTTTTTGAATCGCCGGGTGGTTGATCCTACAGACGAAATCCTCTATAATAAAAAAAATCCCGGCCTCTTAGCGGAGGCCGGGATGGTTTATGAAACGGGATTAGAATACCTGAACGACTTCTTCCACGCCTTCTACTTCTTCAATCAGGGCGCGTTCGATCCCGGCTTTTAGCGTGATCGTGGAGCTTGGGCAACTGCCGCATGCACCCATAAGCTTCAGCTTAACGATGCCGTCTTCAACATCAATCAGTTCCACGTCACCGCCATCGCGCTGCAGGAACGGACGAAGTTTATCAAGGACTTCCAGTACTTCATCGTACATGGTTGCGCTTTGTACATTCTCACTCATTTCTCAATCACTCCTTTCGTATGTTTATTATAGTACAAAAAGTTAAAAAATAAAATGGTTAAGGCAGAATAGGGAGATCATCATGAGACCAATTATAGAATTCTGTGCCAGCAACATCGGCCACGGCACTGAACCGCTCAAGCTTAAGCTGGAGCAAAACCCTGAATATGATGTAGTGGAGTACGGCTGTCTGAACAACTGCGGAGAGTGTTATCTCCAGCCGTTCGCCATGGTTGACGGGGAGATCATTGAGGCTGATTCCCCCGCTGCTCTGGAAGAGGCCATAGAAGCCGCTATACGAGAGGCAGAGGCCTGGGACAACCTGGAGATAGACTAAGCCGCCTGGATTCAAGCCGGGATTCTTTAGCCGAAATGGCGTTTGGACATCCACAGGACGCCGCTCTTCAGCAGGCGCGGAACCCGGCCCATGACGGAGCGGCGGCCCATCAGGCCGAAGCCGGCATTTTTACCGAGTGAACCGAGGGTTCCCTTCAGCTTAATCTTATTCAGCTTCGGGGTTTCCCCCCGCCATAACGCCTGTAATATCTGTCCCACCTGCTCGCCCTGGGCACCCGCCGCCTGTGCACTGGGCGCGAAGGGCAGGCTGGCACAGTCCCCGATCACATAGACCTCCGGATATTCAGCGATATTGTAATATTCCCCCACAATGAGCCTGCCTCCACGGTCCTTCGGAAGCTCCAGCTGCTGCACGACCTTCACGGGTTGAATACCGGCAGTCCATACCGTCACATCCGCCGGAATAGCTTGGGTGCCATTGAAGATGGCATCCTTCTCGACATGAGAGACCGACACCCCGCCAATCGTCTCCACCTGATGCTCACTGAACCATTCCTCGACATACCTGGACAGCTTGGCCGGAAAAGAAGATAAAATACGTTCTCCCCGGTCCATCAGAGAGATATTCAGATCCGGCCGGCTCTCCCGCAGCTCCGAGGCAATCTCTACGCCGCTCAGTCCCCCGCCGACAATATTGACGGTTCCATAAGGCTTCACATCGTTCAGCCGGCGGTAAGTTTCCCGGGTTCCGGCGAAGCTCTGAATACTGCAGGTGTATTCCTCGGCACCCGGAATGTTATGGTAATTATCCGTACAGCCGAGGGCAATCGCCAGGATATCATAGGCTACCGGCTCCCCGGAATCGAGCAGGACCAGCCTGCTCTCCAGATCAATGGAACCCACCTGCCCGTAACGTACGGTCAGGCGGGGGTGTACCGGGAATTGAATCCGCAGATGGTAATCGGTGGCGGTGCCTGCGGCCAGTGCATAATATTCGGTCTTGATCCCCTGATACGGCATCCGGTCCACCAGGATGATTTCCACATCAGGAGGGAGATGATTATCCAGCAGTTGCTGAATGAGGGCAAGACCGCCGTAGCCGCCGCCCAAGACAAGTAGGGTTCTCATGCCAACTGATCTTCCTTTCGGGTACATAATGGACAAGGCAGTTCTGCGTTCACTGGCTGAGGTAAGCTTGTTCTGTTCTTATTCGTATACCTTGATCTCGTTATAGAAGGTATCCCGTTCTACAGGAATCCGTCCTGCGCCCTTCACGAGCCAGATCAGCTCATCCCGGGTCAAGCCCTCCGGCGTCAGCGCGCCGGCAGCGTGGCTGATCCGTTCCTTCAGGATCGTTCCGTGCACATCGGAAGCGCCGAAGTTCAGGGCAACCTGGGTCAACTGGGGCCCGATATTAATGAAGTAGGCCTTGATGTGATCGAAATTGTCCAGCATCAGGCGGCTGACGGCAATGGTCTTCAGATCCTCATTCGCGGAGTTGCGGCGCATAATGCCTGCATTCTTGTTCTTAGGCTGCATGGACAGCGGAATGAATACCATAAAACCGCCGGTCTCGTCTTGCAAGTCACGAATTTGCAGCATATGGCGGATGCGGTCTTCACGGGACTCAATCGACCCGTACAGCATCGTGGTATGGGTCTTCATGCCAAGGTGATGGGCGGTGCGGTGCACCTCGAGATATTCCTCGACATTGGCTTTGTCGACGCGCATTTTTTTGCGGTACTGGTCAGACAGAATCTCTGCCCCTCCTCCGGTAAGGGTCTTCAGTCCGGCGGCGCGCAACTGCTCCAGCACTTCACGGATACTAAGTCCGCTGATGCGGGTGAAGAAGTCGATCTCTGCCGCTGTATAGGCCTTGAGAGTCACTTCGGGGAAATGCTCGTTCAGAGCCTGCAGCGAATCAACATAGTACTGGAAGGGCACATTATCATTATGCCCGCCTACAATATGGAACTCGCGCACGCCGGGATGAATATGCTGCTGCACATACTCCACCATCTCCTGGCCGGAGAGGGTGTAGGCCCCTTCTTCGCCTTCATCCTTGCGGAAATTGCAGAAGGCACAGCGGGATTCGCAGACATTGGTGAAATATAGACTCATGTTCTCGATAAAATAGACTTTATTCCCGTTCTTTCGCAGATTGACCTCATTAGCCAGCTGTCCGATCGTTAAGAGATCGTTACTCTCATATAAATAAACGCCGTCTTCCAAATTCAATCGTTCTCCGCCGCGAACCTTCTCAATGATGTTCGCCATCCGGGCATCTGTGTGGGGTGTAATAAGGGTAGACATATAAGTTCCTCCTGAAGGTTGGCGAGGCAATTGCATCGCATAATCGTGTACCTGAGAATATCCGGCAACAGCCGGCATTATAAATAGAGGTTAACTGCAACCCCCGTGACAATTTTTCGAAAATTTATCGCTTTTCTCATTATAAACTTCTCCCGTAGGGTGAGCAACCGCCAGAAACTGCAGGTCTTCCGGGATAAATGGCTTACCTGCGCCCGGTTTACGACTTGAGGGCAGAAGAATAGTGGAGTATACTGATTGAAAGAGCCGATGAAAATGATATACATCATACTCATTCTTTTCCCGGCAAGGCATTGATTTCATTACGTACAGCCTGAAGGCTGCTTGATTCCAATACAATGAACCCTAAGGAGGTTGTTATTATGATTAACATAAGTGAGACAGCGGCAGGCCAGCTGAAGGCCATGCTTGCGGAGCAGGAAGTGCCGGATATGTTCCTCCGTCTGGGCGTAACCGCCGGGGGCTGCAGCGGATTCTCGTACGCGATGGGCTTCGATGATACCGAGACTGAGCAGGACATCTACATGGACGTTGCAGGTCTGAAGGTGGTCGTCAGCAAAGACGATATCCGTTACCTCAACGGCCTGGAGATCGACTTCGAGGAATCCGGCATGACCGGCGGCTTCACCATCAATAATCCCAACGCCAGCGCTACATGCGGCTGCGGCTCCTCGTTCCGTACGAAGGAAGAAGCAGGGAACCCGGCGGCGGAGCCTTGCTAAACCTGTGAATGCTGAATTATTGATAAAGTAAGCGTGGATTGCGGCTTCCGCGACCTCTTAATTATGTATGGTGCAAACTGTACTTATTAGGAACCCACAAGGCCAGATACAACAAAGAGCCGCAGATCCTAGACACAGGATTCTGCGGCTTTTTGTCGGGAAGTCGATGTTATGGAGAAATGAGATAAAGTCCAGTAAGACCTAAATCAGAAAATGTTGACCACAACGCCTCGTATACTTTATAGGTGCCTGCTTTAATACCGCTCGCCAAATCTTGGTCTATTGTTAGCGATCCTGTATGAGTTCCTGCCAGTTTGAAGGTCCAGCCAGAAAGATTATTGTTATAAGCATAATTAGTTAATACAGGCCCGCCGCTATCCCCTCCTACTGAGGTGTAGCCAGAGGCAAGGACTTCGTTAGTGTTATAACCATAACCATCTGAGCCCCACCAAATATCAACATTTGAATATTTGATCGTGCCAGAAGTCGTTGCTCCACTATTTGCGCCCCTCATGTAGATGGTATCCCCAACCGTATCGGTTACGTAGGTACCTGTTATCATAGCCATATTAGTTGAAGAAGGGTATGGTACTCGTGCCCATGGTGAAAATCCAGAATTTAAAGTAATATATCCGGAATCGGAAGCCCCTGCTGAACCGTCACCGGGGGATGTAGTCCTGAATGTGTAATCACCTATCGAACTCGTTGCATTTGTCGGCTGATACCATGCACTAACGGTGCCTGCTGTTTGGCAATGGCCAGAAGTCACCACTACAGCTTGATCAGAAGCATTTACGCCAAAATATCCGTTAGTGCATACGCCATAGATCGTTTGTGAGGGGTTACTCGGGTTTGGACGGTAATTGCCACCGATTTTTGCACCCATTGGAATGGTGGAACCCCAATTTGTATTATCGGTTTCCGTTTTAAATGCTGAGGCTGGCAATGTTGTGTAGACAAGCAGATCTGACTTTTCGAGAAGCAGTGATGAAACTGTTTGCTTTGATTGTATGCCAGATTTTTCGTCTAAGGCGATAATAAGCTTATTGTTCATTGTATCCGGTATGAGCGCAAGTACTGTTCCCGGTTGGACTGTTTTTTTGATTTTTTCTTTCGCTTCAGTAATATCCGACCACGAGTATTTTGTTACTTCAAATTTTATTTTATCTCCGTTTTTTGAGGCTTTTCTTATTAATGCCTTCAAAGATTCCGAATCTTCCGTGATCTGAACGGTTACCATTCCGGTATCCGCATCGTAATAGTGGCCCGAGAAACGGGAGGGATCATTTTCAATTAGTTTCTTAATGGTCGGTAAGTCTGCTTTCACCCGCTGTTTCTCGACATAATCGGCAAGAACTTTGCTGTTCTTTAATTGTTCTGGAGGAGTGCTCAATTCTATCGGATACGGAATCTCGTTCAATTCATTTTGTTTTTGCGTGGCAGCCTGGATTTCGGAGATTGTTCCGAAAAAAGCCTTTGCTTCAGCATTAGAGCTTCCTTCTGCATGTACAGAAGTGATTGAACTGCAAAGGAGTAAAGCTGCCAGGAAAACAGGGAGTATATACTTTCTTACAAACATTCCTCATCAACATCCCTTCGTATTGAAATGGGGTGATTGGGAAATGTGGCAAAGCGGACGGTAGATAATGACTCCATTCTCCCTTCCTTTTAATTTTGCGCTCTGCAACAACTCCCGGATTGTAGCCGATGCAGATCAAGTTGCAGTTCACTCTCCTATATGGGGCTACTGAATATATAACGATGGTTTAAGGCGAAACCTGACATCTCTTTTTAGAATTCATACCCATTTTAGCGAAACAAAACCATCTGTCGTGACGTCAATTAGGTTGGAGGTGTTTATGTTGAACAAGCTGATTGTTCTCCTTTTGATGGCCGTAATTTTGTATCATTCTTCGGAACCGAATGAATCCATAGCTGCCAAGGCGAGTCCCACGCCATCTGCCTCAGAAAACGTGAAAAGTGAACCTTTTTCAGTTCAGATCTCTATTCCGAAGCAGGTGAAAGCAAATCAGGAATTTGTTATTTCTGCTGAGTTGAAAAATGAAACTGGACGGGATCTGGAGATTACAACGGGAAGCACGGCATTTTACTATGTTGTACGGGACAGTAACGGCAAGGTGATTAATTCGATTGCAAGAAAAGATATTGGACTTACAACTTCAATGCCGAAGGGGGCTGTCATTTCAGAAAAATCTCAATACCGGATTAAAAAACCGGGCACCTACGAGATTTCCGCGATTGCAGAATTTTCGGTTAAAGGCGGAGGAAAGAATGAGGTCTTCAAAATAGAAACGGCTCGAAAGTCTATTCAGGTAAGCGACTAAAGGCAAGCTCATGGTCCTCGATAGCCCTCTCCACAGTAAATAAAGCGCCGCCCCGCCTTGGGGGCATTGGCGCTTTTCTTTATGTGCAGAACATTCGTTTAACTACGGAAATGGGCTAAATATTTTTTGGAAATCTTGATTTTATGAAAATAGACTCAAGCGCTCATCGTTTCCCAAGGGAGAATGCAAGGTCTAGGACAAGGGTTTGCCGTTTATTGTGGTCTAATATATATTCACCAATGATAACATCCGGTACTTTCTTCTATTTTAAATAACTGAACTTAATTCTGTGACATAAGCTGTCGGAGATGATTTCTAGCTCTTTGCAATCTCTTTAAGGTAGTGGATTCCGTTATGTCCACGATTGCTCCAATTTCCTTGCAACTTTTCCCATCCAAATAAAACATTTCCACCATTGCACGGTGGTTATTTTGTAATTCTCCGATGGCATCATACAATTCCTCATGCAGCCATTTTTTTTCTAATACCGTTTCTACAGAAAAGCCAATAGAAGTTTCATAAAGGGGAACGAGGGCGTTAAAAATCTCAGCTTCTTTTTTTGCCTTCCTTATAAAATCAATTGCGGTAGTATAAGCAACACGTTTGATCCAAGCAGGAATATTCCGCATGGATTGTAGCTGTGGTGCTCTTGATGAAATTTTTAAAAAGCTTTCATGAATCAAATCTTCAGTAAGTGAGTGATCGGAAAGTAGAGCATATAGATAGGGATAAATAAAAATGCGATATTTTTTGTAGATGCTCTCCTGTTGGTCTTTTTCCAATTCTTTATAAGGCCTGCACAATAAATCAAACCAATTCTTCTCCATCATTGGTACACTCCTCCCAACTTTGTGTTGAAGGGTTCTTTTCATTCCAGGATTTAGTGGTAAATATTATCGACTTTAACATATCTATTATACCTGACACCAAATAAATATGGGGGAAAAGGCAATTATTTGTCAACTTTAATCGTAATATAGAAAGGAGCTTCTTTCGGTCGGGAGGTTTTTTTATGTTGAATTAAACCATTATATGTTAAAATATGGTGATGAAATAATTAATGGAGCTATGAGGAGGGTAACAATGATACGAATGAGAATGCCATTTGAACGTCCAACAGAGCATTATGATGAACGGATTATTGATATCGATCAAGAAATTTGCTCTTTGATCAAGAAGAGAAAGGAAGTGGCGGATAATAATCCAGGATTTCCTCCGTTTGAGTATATTTCTAAATGGTCAGAGGAACTTGGGCTTTATGAAGGATTCTTGATGTCGTTATTTGGAAGTATGATGAATGAAGAACAATATAAACCAATGATTGAACCAGCCGGATTTAGACAACACATTGCAATTCTGAAGTCAGTCGTGAACGGGGAGCGTTTCTATACTCTAACGTCCTTACGACAATACAGTAATGCAAGTGTATTAACACTAAATATAGATTGGGACGATGAGCCGGAAGTTGAATCCAACTCTCATCAACATAGGCATTACGAACTAGATATTAACGGCCAATATGATTGCCGAATGATTAGTGGTGGAAGCGGATCAGATCATGCATCATATAAATATGTAGTCTCTCCACCCTTACCTGATGAGATTTCAGGAATTCAATTTAGGTTCAAAGAATACAGTCACCCGTTCAAGATGGGTGAGGCAAGTGATGAGATAGTATTTG
Source organism: Paenibacillus sp. FSL R7-277 (assembly GCF_000517965.1). Taxonomy (NCBI): domain Bacteria; kingdom Bacillati; phylum Bacillota; class Bacilli; order Caryophanales; family Paenibacillaceae; genus Paenibacillus; species Paenibacillus sp. FSL R7-277. The sequence continues at coordinate 43,200 of NZ_ASPX01000005.1, read as the reverse complement.
AACTTTAGTAAGGTGAATAGCCCTCGACACCTATTAGGTGCAGGAGGGTTATTTATTTGTCCAATTAGTGTCAATTCGCAATTCCCCTATAAAACATACTTGACTAGTGGGGATAATGGGATTATAGTATGAAAAAAGCTTGATTGCACAGAGAGATTTTCAACCGATACTTTCATTTTATCTTGAATCTCTCTCCTCTTATTAATTGTATACAATTATACAGTTGACCAGGCGACCCGCAAATGAGTGGCGAGGAGCAATGAAATCTATGGAAATGCGTTCACGAAGATTGTCGAAGGATAATACCTACTATGCACTTAAGCAAAAAATAATAGATAGCGAGCTGGAGCCGGATCAGGCGGTTAACGAAGAGAGCCTGGCGGCACTTCTCGGGGTCAGCCGGACTCCGTTACGGGAAGCGATTCAGCGGCTGGAGAATGAGGATTTCCTGGTGCGCCAGCCCAACGGCAGGCTGCGGGTAGCCCCTTTAACGATTAAGGAGGTCGAAGAGATCTTCCAGATCCGCAGTATGCTTGAAGGCCATATCGCCAGAAGCGCTGCCAGAAACGCTACCATCAAGGATATTCAGCGGTTAACGCTGATTCTGGAGAAGCTGAAGCAATCCTTCCAGATGGGGGATCAGCAGGATGTTGTATCCTATGGCTTCGAATTCCATGATTACTTGTGGGAGATCAGCGCGCTGAAGACTTTTGAGAAGGTGTTGAACCAGCTAAGAGACCGTTCCCTCCGGTATTGTCGTTATGTCTCTCTGCACGGGGACTGGAATACGCAGGCGGATGAGGAGCATCTTGTGATTCTGCAGAGGATTGTAGCCAGGGATGAAGAGGGGGCGGAGCGGGCGATGCGGGAGCATATCTTAAGCAGCCTCGCGACTGCACTGGAGCGGATTAGAGGAATTGAACATACGTAATGAAGGGGGAAGAACAGGAATATGAGACCACAGCATGAGACGGAAGAAGCACTGGCAGCCCGGCTAACCGAAGTGCGGAGGAACCTGCACCGTGAACCGGAGCTTAGCAATCAGGAGTACAGAACCACGGAGAAGCTGCGTAAATGGCTGACTGAAGCGGGGATACGTGTGCTGGACCTTCCTCTGAAGACCGGGCTGATCGCAGAGGTGGGGCAAGGTGATGGCAGCATAGTAGCGATCCGTTGCGATATCGATGCCCTGCCGATTGAGGAGCAGACGGGCCTGCCGTTCGCATCAGAGATTCCGGGAGCCATGCATGCCTGCGGCCATGACTTCCACACCGCTGTCATCCTGGGCGCGGCCAGCCTGCTGAAGCAGCGTGAGCATGAACTGCCGGGCAAGGTCAGAATCCTGTTCCAGCCGGCTGAAGAGACGGGACACGGTGCGGAGGATGTACTGGCATCCGGCGGGCTAAGCGGGGTGGAGGCCATCTTCGGATTACATAATTCACCGGACCTGCCTAACGGGGCGTTCGGCACAAGAGCGGGAGCTTTAACGGCGGGGGTGGACCGCTTTGAGATTACGGTGCAAGGGGTCGGCGCTCACGCCGCTACACCGGAGAAAGGGGTAGACACCATTGTGACTGCCGCGCAGATCATTACGATGCTGCAAACCGTAGTCAGCCGCCTGAATAACACGCAAGAGCCGGTCGTGCTCAGTGTGACCCGGATCAACGGGGGCTTCACCTGGAATGTCCTGCCGGAGAAGGTGGAGCTGGAAGGTACAGTACGTACCTATAACGAAGAGATCCGCAGCAGCATCCCGGCCCAAATGACGCGGATCATAGAAGGGATTGCAGCCGCAGCCGGAGCAGAGGCGAAGCTGCACTGGTATCCCGGCCCGCCCGCTACGGTCAATCACGGAGCATGGACAGACTTCACCAAAGAGGTCGCGGCACAATCAGGCTATGAGGTACATGATATTCCGCCGCAGATGGGCGGAGAGGATTTCGCCTATTATTTGCAGCAAATCCCGGGTGCCTTTGTGAACATTGGTACCGGCCCCAACCATGCATTGCATCATCCCCGCTTCGATGTCGATGAGGCGGCCATCCTGCCGGCGGCTAAGTATTTCGCCCTGCTGGCAGAAGAGGCGCTTGCGAAGCTGAAGCAGCAGGCTTGAATCCTGAATCCTAAATTTACCAGATGATTGAGGGGAACAACTATGATTGAACTACGGAATGTGTACAAGACGTTCACCCGCAAAGAGGTGAAGATAGAAGCGCTGAAGGGGATTAGCCTGAAGGTTGAAAAGGGCGATATCTTCGGGGTCATCGGCTACAGCGGAGCCGGGAAAAGCACGTTAATCCGCCTGGTCAATTACCTTGAACGGCCGTCTGAGGGCCAGGTGCTGGTAGACGGGTACGATCTTGGCGCGTACAGCGACAAAGAGCTGCGGGCAGCCAAGAAAAACATCGGCATGATTTTTCAGCATTTTAATCTGCTGGAATCCAAAAAGGTGTTCGACAATGTGGCCATTCCACTCGTTCTGCTGAAAAAGAGCAAGGCGGAAATCCGCAAGCGGGTGGAGGAGCTGCTCGAATTCGTCGGGCTAAGCGACAAGGCTGGAAGCTATCCGAGCGAGCTGTCAGGGGGACAGAAGCAGCGGGTCGGAATTGCCCGGGCGCTTGCCTCGAACCCTTCCATACTATTGTGCGATGAAGCTACTTCCGCTCTGGACCCGCAGACGACACAGTCCATCCTGCAGCTGCTCAAGCGGATCAACGCGGAATACAACATCACGGTGATGATCATCACGCATGAGATGTCGGTGATTCAGGAGATCTGCAACAAGGTAGCCGTTATGGAAGAGGGACGGATTATCGAGCAGGGCAGCGTGCTGGATGTGTTCGGAGAACCGAAGCATCAGACAACGCAGAATTTCGTCAAAACAGTCATTCAGAACAGTATGACCTCAAGCGTCCGCAGAACTCTGAAGACAGAGCAGGGTAGCCGGGTGTATAAGCTGAATTTTGCCGGGGAGAGCGCTTCTGAGCCTGTGCTGTATGAGATCATCCGGTCTTATAGTATTAAGGTTAACATCCTGTTTGCGAATACGACAGAGATTCAAGAGACGACGCTCGGTACGATTATCGTTCAACTGCAAGGTGATCCGGCACAGATGGAAGCGGCCTTGAATTACATGAAGCAGCATGAGGTCCGGGTAGAGGAGGTGAAGTCCTATGTTCTCGACATCGATCACAAGTGAACAATTCCTGAAGGCGATTATTGAAACGATTCAGATGGTGGGCGTGTCGCTTTTTGTAGGTTCGCTTCTGGGGGTTCCCCTTGGCATCCTGCTTGTCATTACCCGCCCAGGCGGGGTACTGGAGAATAAGGCGCTCTATACGGTGCTCAATCCGCTGATCAACATTATCCGTTCGCTTCCGTTCATTATCTTACTTGTCGCTATCATTCCGGTAACACGGGCAATTGTTCATACTTCGATTGGGACCAGTGCCGCGATTGTTCCGCTGATTATCTACATCGCACCTTATATCGCACGGCTGGTGGAGAATTCTCTGCTGGAGGTCAATCCGGGTATTCTAGAGGCAGCGGAAGCAATGGGAGCTACGCCGTTACAAGTCATATGGTACTTCCTGCTGCCGGAAGCGATTGGCTCGCTGATCCTCTCCCTGACCACAGCGACCATCGGGCTTATCGGGGCAACCGCAATGGCCGGAACCGTAGGCGGCGGTGGGGTTGGTGATTTGGCTATCGTGTACGGATATCAGCGTTTTGACAAGGTGGTCATGGTTGCTACCGTTATTATTCTGATCATTCTGGTGCAGGGTATTCAGTCCCTGGGCAACACATTGGCGCGCAAGATTCGCCGTTACTAGAGATTACGAGACAAAGGGGATAGGCAGATGAGTGTATGGAGCAAGCAGGAGCGTTTTCAGGCGATCTTATCCGGGGAACTTGCGGACCGGCCGATGATCAGCGGATGGCGCCACTTTATTGACAAGGAGCAGAACGCTGAGGACTTGGCGTCGTCTACGATTTCTTTTACGGAGAAATATGATTGGGACTGGGTGAAAATCAACCCGAGAGCGACCTATCTGGCGGAAGCCTGGGGAAATGAGTATAACTTCGCAGATTACCGGACGGTATTTCCGAGACAGCTGACTACGGCAGTTCCGGCAGCCGCGAATCTCTGGGATCTTGAGGTGAAAAAAGCCGCACAAACCCCTTCGCTGCTGGAGCATCTGGAGGCGGTAAGGAAGATCCGCCAGGGCTTGCCGGATACGCCGCTGATTCAGACGGTATTCTCACCGCTCACGGTATTGCTGTTCATAGTAGGACGTTCTGCTTATGTTACGGAGACCGTATTCGGGATTGAGCAGCCGGTGACGCTGGAATCGCTCTTCAAGGAACACCGTGCCGCTGCGCATCATGCCCTGCATGCGATTGCTTTAACCTTGGCCGATTATGTGCAGGAGCTGCGGCAGGCGGGATCAGATGGACTGTTCTATGCGGTGACAGGCACAGCCCACCCCGGCTTATTTGATGAAGCGATGTTCGATGAGCTGTCGAGACCGTATGATTCCATCGTGCTGGAGGCGGCGAGCTATGGCAAGAATATTTTACATACCTGCGGCGCTCATGCCCAGCCTGAGAAATTCAATGATTACCGGATTGACGGGATCAGCTGGGATACGGTAGCCGAAGGCAATCCCGGGCTGGACGCCGGTCTCAAGGCTACGAAGGTGGGCGGAGTGGATCACGGGCTGTTTGCCGGAAATCATCTGGAGCAGATTGAACAGCAGGCTAAGGAAGCCATGGCCAAGATGAAGGGGCAGCCGTTTATTCTGTCGCCCAACTGCGCCATTCCGCTGACGGTTACAGACGAGGCATTAGTGCATTTTAAAAACACAGTATTAGGATAGGGGATGAGAGTGATGAGAAAATTACTGGCGGTTCTACTGATTAGTTCGATGGCGGTGCTGGCGGCTTGCGGTAACAATAAGGAAGCGGCAAGCTCCGGGGACAAGAAGGAAATCACAGTCGGATTCGGCGTAGGTACGTATGAGGAGCAGTTCCGGCAATCCATTCTCCCGATCCTGGAAGGAAAAGGGTATACTGTAGATATCAAAACCTTCTCGCAGAATATGCAGGTCAACCCGGCCATGAAGGAAGGCTCGATTGACGCGAGTATCTTCCAGAGTACGGCCTATATGGATGCGATCAATAAGGAAATTGGCGCCGATATGGTAGGCATTGCTTATGTTCCAGGTGCACCGCAGGGGCTGTACTCGGTTAACCACACGACGCTTGACGATGTGAAGGACGGCACTACCGTCGCGATTCCGAACGACCCGGTTAATCAGGAGCGTGCGCTGCGGATTCTAGAGGAGCTGGGTTGGGTCAAGATCAAAGAGGGCGCCGGGGTAGCGGACTTCAATGTCAACAGCGTGGAGCCGGACAAGTTCAAGATTGACCTGAAAGTGCTGGACCCGGCACAGATTCTGGTCTCGCTGCAGGACGTTGATTATGGTGTAGTGAACGGGAATTATATCGCTAACGCTCCCGACCGCAAGATTACAGATGCGCTGAAGATTGAGAATACGCCTATGCAGCACAGAATCATCGTATCGGTGAACAAGAAGGACCAGGATACCCAGTGGGCCAAGGATCTGAAGGCTGCCTATGAATCCAAAGAGTTCGAGGAATATATCCTCGGACAAGAGAAATATGCCGGGTTCATTCTGCCGGAAGCCTGGGCTAACAACTAATCTAATCAGGGAGTGAATGGAAGTGTCAAAAGGCAAGATTCATTTCATTGGCGGCGGGCAGATGGCGGAAGCGATCATCCGGGCCTGCCTGGCAGGAGGCACGCTGGCTGCCGGACAGATCAGTGTGTCAGATATTAATGAGGGCCGGCTTGAGCTTCTAAAAACCAAATATAACGTATACACGGAGAGCACGCAGGAAGAGGGCCTCTCCGCCGCCGAACTGATCGTCATCGCTGTTCGCCCGCAGGATAATTTGGCTGCACTTGGAACTCTGATCCAGCAATCTGCCTCACCGTCTGCGGTCATTGTATCGATTGTAGCGGGGGTAACGATTGCCCAGCTTGGAGATTATTTCGGAGCAGAACGTCCTATTGTCCGGGTGATCCCGAATACCTTGACCGATACCGGTTATGGATACAGCGGTGTAGCTCTGAATGCTGCCGCTTCTCTGGAGCAGGTAGAAGCATTTCTGCTGGGCTTCGGCAAGGTGCAGGTTCTGGAGGAATCCTATATTGATATCTTCACAGGCTTCGGGGTAGCCGGACCGAACTACATCTATTATTTCATTGAGTCGTTCACGGATGCCGGAGTTCTTGCCGGACTGCCGCGGGAGCAAGCCTGGAAGGTGGCGCTGGAGAATATGCTGGGAGCGGTGGCTATGCTACAGCAGACCGGACTGCATCCAAGACAACTGCTGGACATCAACAACTCGCCTGGCGGCGTCGGTATGCACGGCTTGTATGAGCTGAACAACAGTGATTTCGCTGCCGGATTGCAGCGGAGTGTACTGGCCGCGGTGAAGCGGACCACGGAGCTGGGAGTGAAGAAGTAATGGCCGTACTGAAATGGGATCACCTTGTACATTATGTGAATGATCTGGACCAGCCGGTTCAGCTCTTCGCGGAGCATGGACTAACAGCCTTCCGGGGCGGATCGCATAAGGATTGGGGAACGTATAACGCCCTCAGTTATTTCGGGCTCACCTACCTGGAGTTCCTCGGCATCGAGAACCTGGAGCTGGCACGGGCGACCAAGCATAATGTGGTGGTGCGGGATGCCGTCACGCTTTTGCCGGAGCATGAAGTGCTTAGCCGGGTGGTGCTGCGCACGGATGATATTGAAGCTGTTGAGGCAACGCTGAGGCAAGCGGGGTTGTTATTGTCGCCGGTCATTGACGGCCGCCGTCTGGATGATCAGGGCCGGTGGATCGAGTGGCGGATGATGACCATTGACGGTGACTTCCAGGGACTGCCCTATCCGTTCATTATTCAGTGGAACGAGAGGGATGATCAGCGGCTGGCTAGTCTGAACAGTGCAGGAATCAACCGTCCTCACCCTGCAGGCCACGTGGAGGTCGTCAGTGCATGCTTCCGGGTCAGCGATCCGGCCGCTGCCGCCAGCCACTGGAGTGAACTGTTTGGTCTTCCGGTGAGCGCACCTGCGGATGGTTCGGATGGCAGCTACAGCCTTAAGGCCGGAGATCAGACGTTTGAATTCACGCCAGGGGAGGAGAACCGGCTCAGCCGGATCGTGTTCCGCACGGACTCCCCTCAGCTGAAGGGACAGACGCTGACTGTTGGCGAAGGCGAGTACGTGTTTGAATAAATGCAGGACAAGCTTAGGGGACAGGCTGTTGCCGCAATTAGCGGTAGCGGGCCTGTCCTGTTTTATGTTAAAGTGTGACACAAGAATGGAGTAAGGGAATATATGGAGAATGGAGGTGGCGGATGCAGAAGCTATTTGAGTATAACTGGAAAGTGCGCCAGGATTGGTTCAACTGGTGCAGCGGGGTGGACAGGGACGAATTGATGAAGCCGCGCACCGGGGGCTTAGGCTATATCCTGCCCACGTTGTATCACATTGTAGCGGTTGAATACGGCTGGATCTGCGGCGGCATTCAGGAGAGAGCCATTGAAATTCCAGCATTCGGGGAAATCGCCAGCCTGGAGCTTGTGCAGGATTTCTCCGCCCGCTGCCATGCGGAGCTGGCTCCGTTTGTCTACGGCTGGTCGGATGAGCTGGAAGACCGGATTATGGTTGATATTACGGATGAAGGGGAACGCGAGCCCCACCCCTACGGGGAAGTGATGCGGCATGTGATCGCCCATGAGATCCATCATATCGGCCAGCTTTCGGTATGGGCACGGGAGATTGGCAAGCCGCCGGTTACGGCTAACTTGATTGGCAGAGGGCTATTTGACAAATAAAAGAGTAAGGAGGCCGCAGAGATATGGAATTTGAGACCAGACGTCTGATCATCAGAGAGTTCACTCCAGAGGATATAGGGCAGGTACACGAGTATGCGTCCGATCCGGCTGTAGTGACACATTCGATATGGGGGCCCAATTCACTGGAGGATACCCGCGAATATATCCGCCATACGCTGGAATTGCAGCAGGAGGAGCCGCGCCAGGGCTTCGAGTACGCGGTAGTTCTGAAGGAGAACGGGCTGCTGATCGGCGGCTGCGGCCTGCATATTACCGGAACAGGGCAAGGGGAGATCGGCTATTGCTACAACAGGCTGTACTGGGGACAGGGATATGCTACTGAGGCTGCCGCTGCACTGCTGGACTTGGGCTTTCATAAGCTGGAGCTTCACCGGATCTATGCCACCTGCCGTCCCGGGAATATCGGTTCCGCGCGTGTGATGCAGAAGCTTGGCATGACATACGAAGGGCATCTTAGAGGACATATGTATCATAAAGAGAAGTGGATGGACTCCTACCAATATTCGATTCTGGAGGAGGAGTATAGGGGGCTGCACCCGCGTGCCGGGCTGTAGGGTTGAAAGGTGCAGCTGCAGGCTTAATTGCAATTCGTACAACTAAATCGTCCGATGTGCCGCCAAATCTCAGTTTAGATGTAGTTCGTGCAATTAAAATGCCCCTATACCTGGATTTTCGCCCATCCGGGCAAATTTAGTTGTACAGACTACAATTAGAAGAGGAAGTTCACCCGTTTCACTGTTTTTAGTTGCGCAGAATACACTTATCCCAGTTTTTTCGCTACGAACACGGCTTCATTCCTTACCACATTTATGGAATGAAATCACTTGTTTAATTCTGATGGACTACTAGCAAAATTAAGGAGGCACATGGGAGCGCAGTTGTCAGTTGCCAATGGGCATAACATAGCGGTTCAGCCCCCGTACACAGCAAAAAGCGCACTGCCGCAGGCAGGCGCTCTTTGCTGTTCTTGAAGTCACAAGTGATACTGTATGGTTACAGCGGCATTCCCGCCACTTCATTAATCCTCGCCGCTTCCTCAGGATCAGCAGCGATCAGCTTCTGATAGACCGCCTGATCCTGGGCGCTTTGCAGTCTCTGTTGAACGGCCAGCAGCCACCGGGCAAGCTCACGGTTGACAGGGTTGCTGTAGTCCCCACTGAGACCTTGCTTCAGTGTGGCTTCTGCGGCCTGCATGTCCTGCGACATGTACTGGATCTTCGCGGTGTTCAGCAGCAGTTCCGGCGTGACGGTGACATCCTGCTGCTTCGCATCCCGGTCTGCAATGGCGTAAGTATACGCATCCAGCCCAGTTTTGAAATACCGCTGCTTGTTAAGTGTCTCTTGGTCCTTGATCTCCAGCTTGCCCTCGGCCGCAGCTTCCTGCGACCGCTTCAGGGCTGCGGCTCCCAGCTCCTGCGACCGGGCAATCACTCCGCTGTACCAGGCGGTCGTCCACAGGCTTTCGCTGTCGGTCAGATCCTCGTATCCGCCCGTGAAGCCCTGCTTCACAGCTGCGGCAGCCGCGTCCTTGTCCCCGGACAGGAATTGTACTCTCCCTGCGCTTAGGCCAATTGTAGGTGTGACGAAGAATTCACGGCCCTGAAGCTGCTCAGGAGGGAGGCTTTTTAGATGCGCTATACCGTCCGTTACATGTCTGTAGGCAGCAAGTGCGGAAGCGAAATACGTCTGTTGCCCGGCTTCATCCTGCTTGGAATAAGCTTGCTGTCCAAGGAGTGAAGCCCGGCTGATGAACTGGGCATACCAGTTGATATCCCACATGAACTTGTCCGCGTTGTCCAGGTAGACCTGATAGGCCGCATCGCTCTCGCCCTTCAGGTCATAGTAGCCTGCGAGCTGGGTCAGCAGCTCTTTGTTGGACGGCTCATCCTTCAGCGCACGGGTCAATACCGCATAGGCCTCGTCCAGGAACTGCTCGTTCTTGGTCTGCTCATACACCTTCTGATCCAGCAAGGACAAGTACATAGCGGATTCGGGGTGGTAGGGGCGGATGTTGAGTGCTTTTACCAAAGGAGCCTTGATCTCCTCATAGGACTGGCTCACTTGGATCAGCTTCTTGGCGGCATAAGCCTCAGAGCTTGACCGGATGTACCCTAGAGACAGGAAGAGCAGGTAGCCTGTGCCGACTCCGAGTACTATGAAATAGCCAGCTCTGATCCACAGCTTGTTCCACGTAAAGCGGAGCGGCTTGCTCTCCATGGCCACAGCCATTCCCCCCAGAGAGAGGAAGACGAGCATACCCATGAACGCATAACTGAGGTTGAAATCCAGCAGGCTGTGAACGAGAATGGACAAGGCGATAATGAGATAGAAGAATCCGTTGTTATAGTCATCGGTCTCCCGTTTCAGATATCCTCTGCTGAACTTGTAGAAGATGAATAGAATGAAGCCCATGAACACCAGAAAGCCGACAATGCCGACTTCAATCAGATATTGCAGGAAAAAGTTATGCGCCTGGCGGCTCAGATAAGGGTTGTTCTGATAATGCTCGTAGAGTGTAGCCCAGCCGCCGCCGCCCGCGCCCAGTACCGGGTAATCCTTGACGACCTTCATGGCATCCTCGTAAAAGGTAAAACGCTCCAGGACACTGTGCTGCCTGAAGTTGATATTCTCCAGCCGTGTTCCGATATTCGCCGGGAGAATATTACGCGCGCTGGTGCCGATGAACAGGAAGGCGATGATCGCGACGCCAGCCACAGAGACGGCTGGAATCCACAATCCGCTCATGCGGCGTGATTCTAGTCTGTCAAGCTTGCGGCTCAGATAAGGTGCCAGGTAACGCTGAACCACCAGACAGAGCACGCCTGCACAGGCAGATGCTCCCAGCAGATAGCCCCAGCCTTTAAGGGCAGAGGACGAGGTGAACTCCGTATTCAGCTCCAGGCCCAGCCGTGTGACCGGGCTGGTAATCAGCAGAGAGAATAGGCCGGCAATGGCGAGATGGACAATCCACAGAATCTGCTGCACAGGCTTCAGGAAGAGCAGCAGGAGGATGAATACTACCGGCAGCAGCACGAGTCCGCCACGGGATAAGGTAAGCAGCAGCGAGACGATGATTGGCACCAGCATGAAGCCGTGCAACAGCTGTCCGGCCCATTTGCGGGAGCGGATCAGCGCGAAGACGGCCACGAACAGAAACGCCATCAGGAAGGCTGCATATGTATTGGCATACTGAAAAATGGAAGTCAGGCGCAGGCCGTTCGAATCAGTCATAACGGCATCGTTATACCTGCCGTTAATTACGGTCTCTGAGAACCAGCCCACCAGGCTGCCAGCCAGCTTCCAGCTTCCGAGCCAGTTGAGCAGTCCGAAGCCTACGATCAGGTAAGCGAGGGTAAGCACGCTATGCTGGACGGCGGAATTGAGCCGCTTGTGCCGGAGCAGAAGGATGCTGATGATGAAGACTGCGGCATAGGTGAACTGGGTGAACAGCATGTTCATCGCCGAGTACCGGGAAGCTGCGCCGAATAGCGACAGGGCATAGGTTACGGGAAGCAGAATGGCAGCAGCAGTGAGCAGGTCACGCTGACTCTCCAGCTTGAAGGTTCTGAGATACAGGATCGCAGAGGCCAGCATCAGAAGCCCGCTCACCAATGCAGCTACATAGATAGGCTTCTCGAACTCCGCCCTCATTCCGTTGAACAATCCGATCTGAAAAGCGGCCCAGCCAAAAAACAGCAGGAACGCAACGCAAATCATCCAAGCTGCCCCTGAAAGCTTGTCCGTAGCTTTGACAGAAGCCGCCTGTTTTCCGTACACAGGTTTCGACACGATAGAATCTCCTTTTTCAAAATAGTAGGTCTTCCAATTTATTGCACATACATATTACGGATATAAAGTGAAAAAGTTGTTGTCTGAACGGAAATTTCAAAGATTGGATGTCTTGCGGGAGAGGGAGGGAACGAAAAAGTGGGGAATAGGCCGGAACCTGCTCAGCGAATGAAGCAGTCTGTCCGCACAGGCCAGCCTGACGCAGTTTTCATAGAATAAGGTAACGGAGCGAATCTATGATTCATGTAAGAATGGACGCTTAAGAGTTCCGCCCGAAGGCAGCAATGACGGCAGGGGAACGCGCAATCCGCATCCTGGGTCACTGCTGCCGGGAACAAGCTTCAGGCGGGGATAATAAATTTCAGGTTAATCATGAACACGATCAGGGCGGAGGCCCCCAGGGAAAAGGCGATGCAGCCGGCACCGAGCACTCTGCGCCGGTCCTTGATGAATTTGAAGCCAAGCGCACAGACGAGTATTGTCGTTCCTGCCAGTACAACAGACATGCCGATCATCGCAAACCAATACAGGATTTCAAAAAACTCAGCCATTAGGAAACCCTCCCTTTCAGGCAATAATACAACGAATTTTAATGATTTTCCAGTCAAATGAATCAGGGACATAAGGCCCCGCAGCCATATGCCCTTTTTTGCTGTGGCCTGCTATACCACGGACAATCATACAGGAGGGCACGGCCTTTCGTGAGTAATCTATAGGGTAGGCTGGGAATGCGAAAGGAGAGGGCAAATAATGGCGGGGAGAGAACTGGCAAGCAAGCTGCTGAAGACGGCGGCGCTGCTTAGCGATTCACGGGTTGCCGGTTACATTCCGAGAACGCGGGAATATAGTGCTGCCGGATTGTCCGCGATGCTTGGAAGATACGGCAATGTTGTCATCAAGCCGGTTGTAGGCGGAGGAGGATATGGTGTCATCAAGGTGTTCCGGGATCATAGGGGGTATGGCTTCACGTATATGCAGAGCACACGTATCTATGGAGACTTTACTTCCATGCGCCAGGCACTGGACAGATTCAAGGTGAAACGGAAATATTTGATCCAGCAGGGAATTTCCCTTGCACGGATCTCCGGGCGTCCGATTGATTACCGGGTCAAAGTAGTGAAGAACGGCGAGCACTGGGAGTTCCGATCTATGGTAGGGAGAGTCGCCCGGCCGGGATTGTTCGTTACGAATCTCTGCAAAGGAGGTACGATGCTCAGCTGCCGCCAGGGACTGCGAAGATCATTGCCAAGAGTGGGGACCTCATCCAAAAAGGCGGAAATGCGCAGGCTGACCCTAATCTGTACCGAGCTGCTGGAGCGGCATTTTCCGGGGATCGGTGAACTGGGCTTCGACTATGCTGTAGATCATCGGGGGAAGATTTGGATTCTGGAAGTAAATACAAGACCAAAATAATTAATAAAATTTTTATATTTGACGATAAATACAGTAATAGGATAATATTGCGTTTAGTTGTTTAGATTCAGAGGTAATACAACAAGAAATATCCCAGCCAATTATGAACATTCTAAAAAAGTTTTTGTGTGGAGATGTCAGGTTTCAGCCCTGTGCATAACTGTTATCCCCATAGTCCACTGCGCAATTGCTGACATTATAACCCTTACTCACATATTATACACAGGATTTCCACAGCAGCTTGTGGATAATGAGAACGCTTGTTCGAAAAATGATAGTTTGCTATGATAGATTCAGATCCAAATAAAGGAAAGGTAGGTGAACGTTATGGTTGAATTGTCGGATGAGATGCTGCTTGACTCTTATCACAGAGCAATAGAGCTGCATTTGGAGCATGATTTCATCGCCCTGCTTCTCGCTGAAATTCGCAAACGGAACTTACACTCTCCAGACCATGCGGTTCTGCATTAAAGATCAGAGCACATCCTGCAGCATTGGACTTCTTTAAACCGCAAGCATCAAGGAATAGGGTATCTTTTCAAGTTGAGGTGGAATCAACCTGAAAGGATACCCTTTTATTATGGCTATAAGGTTATAAACAACCTAGAGCTTAAGGTTACTGCTGTGTCCCGGAGACAGCTTCGCATCCGGATCAATATACACCTTGGCGTTATTGACTGCTGTTGGCGCTTCTCCGAATCCTACAGCGATCAGCTTCAGCTTGCCCGGATAAGTCGTGATATCGCCAGCGGCGAAGATTCCTGGAATGCTGGTCTCCATGCGGGAGTCAACTACAATAGAGTTGCCCTCAATGTCGATTCCCCACTCGGCAATCGGGCCCAGAGAGGAGACAAAGCCGAAATTGACAATAACGCTGTCTACTTCGATTTCTTGAGTTTCCTTGGTCTTGATATGGGACAAGGTGACCTTGGTAATGAATTCTTCACCGTGAAGCTCAGTGATCTCGGACGGCGTAATCACATTTACCTTAGAGGCCATCAGATTCTCTACACTATGCTCATGCGCACGGAATTTATCGCGGCGGTGAATCAGGGTTACCTGTTCAGCGATCGGCTCCAGCATCAGCGCCCAGTCCACAGCGGAATCGCCGCCGCCGCTGATCAGCACCTTTTTATCCTTATAAGCATTCAGATCATTTACGAAATAATGCAGGTTGGCTTTCTCGAAGCGCTGTGCATCCGGTACCTCCAGACGCCGCGGCTCAAATGCGCCTACGCCTCCCGTGATGATAACGGCTTTGCTGTGATATTCAGCCTTGTCGGTGGTGACGGTGAAATGGCGCTCACCCTGCTTCACAACCGATACGACCTTCTCCTCCAGACGGATATCGGACTGGAACAGCTCCATCTGCCGGGAGAGGTTGTCCACCAGCTCCTGTGCGGTAATTTTGGGGAAGCCGGCGACATCGTAAATATATTTCTCAGGATACAGAGCAGCAAGCTGCCCTCCGAGTTGGGGCATACTCTCAATAAGGGTTACTGAAGCCTGGCGCATACCGCCGTAAAATGCGGCAAACATACCGGCTGGTCCTCCGCCTATAATCAGCAGATCGCTCATAGGAACGGTTTGCTCTAATGTCACGTAATATTACACCTCCGAGTTGATAGTTTCAATTTGCCATACAAGCGTACCTACTCATTATAAACATAGTCTCACCTGCCTGCAAAGGCCTTGATTTCAAAGAAAAAGTGTGACATTTTGTTGTATGATTATATTTGATTAAAACGATACTAAGGTTTACAATGGATATGGTTATTTTAGAAATCCTTTAAGTTTTATTGGAAATTCTTCTGAATTTAAGTGTATAAATTCACAAAAGAAACCTGATTTTTTTACAAAAAATAACACATAGACAGATTCACCTGTTGGAAGGAGCCGGAACATGAGCAGTATTCCCAAAATCGTTATTCTAGGCGCGGGGTATGGAGGGATTTTGACCGCCCAGCGGCTGCAGAAAGCTTTGAATTATAATGAAGCCGATGTAACCCTGGTTAACCGCCATGAATATCACTATTTCACGACCCATCTGCATATGCCTGCAGCGGGCACGGACAGCATCGAGCATACACGCGTGTCTATCTCCAAATTAATCGATGAGTTCAAGATCGATCTTGTCAAATCCTCGGTGCAGGAGATCCGCACCCAGCAGAAGAAGGTTATTCTG
Source organism: Paenibacillus sp. FSL R7-277 (assembly GCF_000517965.1). Lineage (NCBI taxonomy): Bacteria > Bacillati > Bacillota > Bacilli > Caryophanales > Paenibacillaceae > Paenibacillus > Paenibacillus sp. FSL R7-277. The sequence goes on along the minus strand of NZ_ASPX01000005.1, from coordinate 27,859 downwards.
GAGGACGGAACGCTCTCGTATGATTACCTCGTGATTGCCCTTGGCGGTGAGCCTGAAACGTTCGGGATTCCGGGACTCGACAAATATGCGCTGACCATCCGCAGCATCAACTCTGTGCGGCTGATCCGGGAGCATATCCAGTACCAGTTCGCCAAATATAAGAATGAGAATAATGCACAGGAGCATATCAACTTCGTCATTGGCGGCGCGGGCTTCAGCGGGATTGAATTTGTTGCGGAGCTGGCTGACCGGATTCCTGCACTATGCAAAGAATTTGATGTCGATCCAAGCATGGTCAACATCTATAATATAGAAGCTGCGCCTACGGCTCTGCCGGGGTTCGCGCCTGAGCTGGTGGAGCACGCCATGACCGTACTCACCAAGAAGGGGGTAACCTTCAAGATGGGCGTAGCGATCAAGGAATGCCTGCCTGGCGGCGTGATTCTGGCCACGGGTGAAGAGATCAAGGCATCCACCATTGTATGGACCGGCGGTATCCGCGGGAACCGTCTGATCGAGGCTGCCGGCTTCGAAGCGATGCGCGGACGGGTGAAGGTAGACGAATATCTGCGGGCTCCGGGACATGAGAACATCTTCATCATTGGTGACGGCTCCCTCATGATTAATCCGGAAGGGCGTCCTTACCCGCCGACGGCACAGATTGCAATGCAGCAGGGAGAATGCTGTGCGCATAATCTAGTAGCGGCCATCCGCAGCCAGCAGCCGAAGAAATTCGCCTTCAGCAACAAGGGGACCGTAGCTTCACTTGGTAAGGGCCAGGGAATTGCCGTAGTCGGCGAGAAGACGTACAAAGGCTGGAAGGCAGCGCAACTGAAGAAGGTTGTCGATATGCGCTACCTGCTCATCATCGGCGGCATCCCGCTCGTGCTCAAAAAAGGAAGATTCCTCTAAGATGCGCCACTGCAGCGTGCAAGTACGCGGACTGCTGACGCGCGAGGAGCTGGACCGCTATAATGCTCTGATTGAGGTAGGCTCTTATCTGGAGGATCAGACGCGGTATGATTTGGCCTACAATATCCAGAAGGAAATCGATATTCTCATTCTCCCGGCTATCGAACGCCTGAAGGATAAGGGCCGCGCGCGTGACCGGGCGACGGCTGAATATCTGGAGAGTCTGCGTGACGGGGACGAAGACGAAGACAAAGAGGACGATAAGGAACCTTCGGCATAAGTGGAGGTAGAAAAGACGTACAATGCAAAGAGAGCCGTGCTTGCAACACGGCTCTCGGGTGCAATAGCCGCTTTTAAGGGCGGCGGCTTTCGGAAAAGTAGTCAAGAAATAGACCGCATACCTCTGCTGAGGTGGCGGTCTATTTGCGTTTATGCTGTTACAGCTTCAGCATCTCCTCGAACGATTCTTCGTTCAGCAGGTTGCCGACATAGAAGGGGCCGAACTCTCCGTAGCGGGCGCTGACTTCATCGAAGCGCATCTCGTAGACGAGCTTCTTGAACTGCAGGGCATCCTCGGCGAACAGAGTCACGCCCCACTCCCAGTCATCGAAGCCGACGGAGCCGGTGATGATCTGCTTCACCTTGCCGGCATAGCTTCGTCCGATCAGGCCGTGCGAATACATCAGCTCCCGGCGTTTCTCCATATCCAGCATGTACCAGTTGTCGGCAAGCTCACGCTTCTTGTTCATCGGGTAGAAGCAGATATGCTTCATTTGCGGCAGTACAGGCTTCAGCCGGGCAGCGACATGCGGGTTCAGCATCGGATCGCTGCCGTCACCGGCACTTCCTCCTGCGGCGTAGTTGCTGAGCTCAACGATGCTTACATAGGAATAAGCCTTCGTAGTATATTGGGCAAAGGCGATTTTGTTAAAAGCGGTCTCCAGCGCATTCAGCGCCTCCAGACTCTCTCTCAGAAACATCATCACGAAATCAGCCTTCTGGCCCACGATGGAATAGACAGCAGTGCTGCCCTCCTTCGCTTCCTCGACAGGTCCCCACTCCTGCATGAAGGCATGCAGCTCCTCCAGGGCCACTGCCCGTTCCTCGTCATCGGCTGCCGTCCAGGCTGTCCAGTTCAGTGAGCGGAAGTCATGCAGCGCATACCAGCCTTCCAGTGTCAAAGCGGCTTCGTTCAAGTTGTTCACTCCTTATAGGTTATCGGTGGAATATCCTCGCGTAAAATCTTCTTGGTCCGCATACCTTAAATATGTATGAACATAGGTCGGGTGCTATTTGCATTGTAGCGCAGCGGGCGGCAGAGAGCAAACGCCAAGGCCCCCATTCATGCGAATTCCGGTATTAAGCGCGATAATGTTCATTGCTTCGCTACATTTTTTCTAGTAAACTTACTATTATATAAGCTTAGGTGTGCGGTTCTTTATAGAGAGAGGGGATGGCGGTACGATGGGCTTTATTCCGGTGTTTGTTCTGGCCGTTTTATTCTTTGTGATGATGTTCGGCATTGGCTTCATTCTTAACATGCTGATGAAGACTACCTGGTTCCCTGCCTATCTGTTCGTCATTGTCATTCTTCCGGTGGTGGTCTACTCCATCTGGGACCGGAGCGCGATGTCCTTATGGGAGCACCTCTCTACCTTCCACATTGTGGATTATCTTACCGGGGTAGCCGGTCTTGCCGGAGCGGTGCTGAGCGGCTGGACCATTCAGAAGCTGCGGCTGGGCGGATACAAGATGTTCTAAGCGCTGCCTGAAGGGCGGTACAACAAGAAACGGCTAATCTCCTGTAATGGGGGGAGCCGTTTTTTTCTTTTCTGCCAGAAGAGCCAAGGATTCATCTTTATTTTACATTTTCGGCCGGGTGTTTTGTGATAGAATAGAAATCTATATGAATTCGTATAGAAGAGGGGGAGGTATCCGCAGATGCGTATGAGCAACCTGCATCATTTCACTGAACATCACCGGTACTGCGTGTCCCGCGAATTCGGTCTAAGCCAGCTGGATGGACGTATGCTGGGCTCAGTCTATCAGCCAATGGTAGGCGCGTTCGCCATCAGCCTGTACAGATTGCTGTTCGAGCATATTCCGGCTGAATCTATCGGTTACTCCGGTGTGGAGCAGCAGCGCAGGCTCTTTATGACCCTGGGCGTTGAACCCAACGAGAAGGGCCGTAAATATATGGTAGACCAGGCTTCCCGGCTGGAGGCGGTGGGACTGCTGCAGACCTGCCGGCTGTATGCCGCGGAGAATGATGATTATATGTACGAATACGAGTTAATGCCGCCGCTGTCGCCGGCTGATTTCTTTGCAACCCAGCATCTGACGCTGCTGCTCCGGGATAAGATCGGCAAGTTCGCTGTGCTGTCGCTGCGTGAGCAGTTCTGGCACCGGGAACCGGAGGAATGGAGCGGGCGGTCGCTCGGGAAAGAGAATATATCACTGCCCTTTTATGATATTTTTGAACTGAATACCCATGTGATCGACTATGAGCTGGAGCAGGCGCTGGCCGAGGTAGCCTCCGTGCGTCAGCCCGGCACCACTCAGGCGGTTGAGCCAAATATAGCCTACAGCGATATTATCCTGCGCTTCCCGCGTGAATCGGTGAACCGTGCGCATGTTGAGAAGCTGCGTTTTGACCATAACCAGATGGGTGTCATTAATTATGTGGCCCGCAAATACGAGCTTGGCCCGCAGGATGTATGCCGTCTGCTGGATGAGGATGATGTCTTCACGCCGGACGGAGAGGTGATTCTGGATACGCTGCAGTACAAGGCGAGCCAGCATTTCCGTCAGGATAGGAAGCGTCAGGAGAAAAGAGAGATTGCTGCCGCCAAGGTAGTGTCGCTGCGCTCTGCCGCTGAGGAAGAGAGTGATCCCTCCGCAGTGCCGGTGGAGCAGGCTGTCGAAATGGAGTTCTATGTAGAAGTGCCTCCGCAATTTCTGTCCAAATGCGACATTCACCAATATAATATGATGCTGCGCAACGAGCCTTATACACGGCTGCTACAGACGTTCTTCCCGGGAGCAGTTCCGGGCCAGCTGATGGATATTTTCGAGAAGATTGATCTGAACTATAAGCTCAGCGGCGAAGTGATCAATGTACTGATCCATTATCTGATGACGATGGTGGCCTCCGGCGGCGATCAGCGGATGAACCGCAACTTCGTGGAGGCGATTGCCTCCAATATGCTGGTGAAGCAGGTGAATACTTACGAGAAGGCCGTGCGCTATATCCGTGACCAGTCGAAGGTGAAGGGCAAGGGGGCGGCTTCCGCCTCCTCCGGCACAGGCTCTGCGGGAGCCCGCCAGCGTTCGTATACGAAGAGCGGCGGGCGGTCCGGCAAGCAGGAGATTCCGATTGTGCTTGATGACGGCAGCGCCGGAACCGTATCGGAAGAGGAATTCGCGGCGATGATGAAGAAAGCGGCCGAGATCAAGGCCAGCAAGAAAAAAGGCGTTCTGAAAACGCCCTGAAGAAAGTGAGGTGCAGCGATGGAGTCCATGGGCGAAGTGCTGCGTTCGATGAACAACCCCGCTCTGCGCCAGCGCTCCCGTGACCTGGAGCAGACCCTGCTGAACCATCCCCTGGTCAAGGAGCTTCAGGCTGAGCATCCCGAGCTGGACGAGTCCCGGCTGCGGCTGCACTTGAGCCGTCTGTACCAGTATGTCGAGGAGGACCGGCATTGTAAGAACTGCCCGGGTCTGGCGAATTGCCCGAATGATTTCCAGGGGCATTACAGCAAGCTTACGGTAGAGACGGTTAATGGTGTAACGGATCTGTACGAACGCAAGACACCGTGCAAGCTGAAGATTGCACAGGATAATCAGGATAATGTCCGCAAGCGGATCCGCAGCTTCTATGTGGATGAGCGGGTGCTGAACGGCGGATATGATGAGATGGATATTATGGGCAAGGACCCCCGGCGGGCCTCAGCCGTGAACAAGATATTTGACTATATAGCAGCTGTGCGAGCAGAGGGCCTGACTTCGCGGGGGATCTATTTGCAGGGCAGCTTCGGGACCGGCAAAACCTTCCTGATGTGCTATCTGCTCCATGAGCTGGCTATCTCGGGCTACAGCGGCGTGATTGTCTATATGCCGGATTTCATCGAGGAACTGAAGCTGATCATGATGGACAACCAGAAGCTGAAGGAAATGGTCGATACGATGAAGAATTGTGATCTGCTCATCTTCGATGACATCGGCGCCGAGAATCTCAATCCCTGGGCGCGTGACCATGTGCTCGGAGCGATCCTGAACTACCGGATGAACCGCAAGCCGACCTTCTATACCTCGAATTATCCGCTGGATGGGCTGGAGAAGCATCTGAGCATCACCAGCAAGGACGGGGAAGAGCTCTACAAGGGTCAGCGGCTGATGGACCGGATTGCCCCGTTCGTAGAGGTGATCCCGCTGCATGGGGAGAACCAGCGTGGCAGGGCCAGAGACTGAATTTTTATTAATACAAGTGGAAACGGCTTCGGATAAGTTATCGGGTGAAACATATAAATTCTATATTTTAAAACAGGGGACCACGCCAGCATCTGGCCAGGGTCCCCTGTTTGTCTGCGCTTAGATTTAGCTGGCGCTGAATTTCCACCAGTTGATATTGAACAAGTATCCGCTGCCGCCTGTGAATTTCAGGTAAAGGTCATGAGTCCCGCTTGCTCCGCTGACCGTGCAGGTCTTGGTCACCCAGCTCTGCCAGCCCCCTGTATTCTGCACTGCACAGGTGCCGACCAGTGTTCCTGCCGGACTGTCCAGCCGCAGCTCAATATTACCGCCGCTGCCTGCTGACGCTACCCGGGCCTCGAAGGCTGCGGCTCCAGCGCCGAAGTTCACATTTTTGATTTTGAGATAATCACCGTGATCTATGAAGCCGACATTCATTCCCCCGTCCGTATCTGAGGTGGTCTCGGTCTCTACCCCGGCCGCCCATGCACTGGTCTCGGCTTGTGTTCTGACATAGGGGTTAAGGGTGGCGATGGGCTGCGGCCCGGCGGTTGTCATGTTGATGACCGGGAAGCTTCCGTCCGCGTTGTAGGTGAATTGTTCTACCCCCACTGACCGGGTGAAGCCGCCCCCTCCAGGCAAGGCGCCATTATGGTAAAAGAAATAGGAGCGGCCTTTGAAGTCGATGATGCCCGGGTGATTCGTGAAGCTCCCGCCCTGGGTGGGCATAATGACCCCTCTGTACTTCCACGGGCCGGTAGGCGAAGAGCTGGTGGAATAGGCGATATTCTCTGGAATGCCGCTTGCGGCGTAGACCATGTAGTATAAGCTGCCGCGCTTGTAGAACCAGGGCCCTTCTTCGTAGAGGGTCGGTCTGTCGGCATTGCCGTTTCGCACACCGAAGCTGTCTGTGGTCATAGGCACCTGGACAATACCCGTACTCTGGTTGTAGGAGATCATATCCGGGTTCAGCTTCACATATTTCAGTGTTGGATTCCCCCAGTAGAGATAGGCCTGGCCGTCACTGTCTACATATACCGTAGGATCGATGTCGCCCCAGCTGCTGGAGACGAGCGGCCCTCCGATAGCGTCCACGAACGGGCCGGTCGGGCTGCTGGAGACGGCGACGCCGATGGCGGGCCGTCCGAGCGAAGTGCTTTTTGCCGTGACATAGAAGTAGAATTTGCCGTTGCGCTCAATGACCTGGCTGGCCCAAGCTTCTCCGCTCGACCAGCTAAACGCCTTATAAGATAGCGGTGACCCGTGATCCGTCCAGTTCGCCATGTCCTTGGAAGAATAGACCCTCCAATCATTCATCGTATAGTAGGTCGAGTTGTCTTCGTCATGTCCGGTGTACAGGTAGACCGTATCATTGTATACAAGCGGGGCCGGGTCTGCCGTGTAGATGGTCTGTACAACAGGGTTGTCAGCGAACGATACCGGGGAATATAGCGCCGATGCCAACAAGCCTGCGACAGCAAGGCTGACAAGCTTTTTCATTCTTCCTTCCTCCTCAAAATAGGGTATAAGAGCGCTTTCGCATACAGAGTAACATGGCTCCTGTGAAACAAAAATGTGTTTTCTTTTTATTAAATTGTAAATTTATGTTATTGTTACTGAATCTCGATGGAGCACAAAATGAACGCAAAAAAAATCCGGCATCCCGCCCTGACCTGGGCAAAGAATACCGGACGCTGCAGCTAAGCAGCTATTCGGACAAATACTTGATGATTACCATTCCGAAGAAGACCACGGTCATGAAGCCGGTCATTCCGAAGAAACCGGCCAGCAGATCACCGAGATCGTTGCGGGGCTCCTCATTGATATGCTCCCGCGGGTCACGGACCTGTGCGTTGACATTGACGTCCATTCGCTTCTTCCTCCTTGCTGTTGCATGACTGCATGAAGTGGGTTACAGTTATACATGTGAGAGAAGTCATTGACAATTAATGCGCTTTCTTCAAGTATACGAAGATGCAGGGAAGATGTAAAGATAGAAGGATGATTTTATGATACATATAAGACCTATGGAACCGCAGGAGTATGATTTTCTACTGGATATGCATTATGAGTCCATTCATATTGAACAAGGTAAGCCGCCCAGAAGTGAGCTGCTGAATTCCCCGGAGATTGCGAAGTACAACGAACATTGGGGGAGACAAGGCGACAGGGCGATAATCGCACTGGTGGACAATCAGCCCGCAGGTGCTGCCTGGTACAGGCTGTTTGACGAGACGAACCAGGGCTACGGATTTGTGGATACCACAACCCCGGAATTAGGCGTTGCTATTCGGTCTGACTACAGGCAGCAGGGATTGGGAATCAGGCTTATGGAGGGCATCATACAGAAAGCCGTGTCCGATGGATACCCGTCACTTTCGCTCAGTGTTGATCCGGAGAATCAGGCGGCCGTCCGGTTATATAACAAGCTCGGCTTCGAGTATGTCGGGACAGCCGGTACCTCGTGGACTATGAAGCTGAATCTCAGGGACAAAGTTTAAACCGTTAAAAGACAAATTAATTTTATGCAATATAATTTCTCGAAATATATAACAAATGCATTGTATTTATGTTATACTGTGGATGTGTCGGTAATTGATAATCTGGTTATCATATTACATGAAGCATTTTATCCCGCTATGATCTCGGAGTAAATTCTGCGGACTTGGCTCAGGCTATAGAAGCGGAAGTTATTTCGTACAGCTTAAGCTCAACAAAACTTTTTGAGGAGGAACAATATCATGGCTATCGTGAACGTGTCTGACCAATCCTTCGTGAATGAAGTGGAAGGTCAAGGTACTGTAGTAGTAGATTTCTGGGCACCTTGGTGCGGCCCTTGCAAAATGCTTGCCCCAATTCTCGAGGAATTGTCCACCGAGCTGGGTGACGATGTGAAGATCGCTAAATTGAATGTCGATGAGAATCCTGAGACAGCTTCCCGTTTTGGAGTAATGAGTATTCCTACTCTGATCTTCTTCAAAGACGGCCAGCCTGTCGACAAAGTCGTAGGACTGAACTCCAAGGACTCCCTTAAGAATATCGTAGCCAAGCATCAATAATGGGTTACAATCTGCTGTAATCTGGGCCTTGCGGCCCTTCAGACAAAGCGCCTTCGGATTACCGAAGGCGCTTTGTCTGTCCTATAGAAACGGATGTTCTATATTAAGGCTTGAATGTGTAGTACATTCTATTCTAAACTTACCTTATAACCGTGTAGTAACAGGTGGGGGAGAACTTATGGATTATATGGATAATATCCGCAACAAGCTTGCGTTGCTGCCTGATCTGCCCGGCTGCTATCTGATGAAGAATCAAGAGGGTACGATCATCTATGTCGGCAAGGCCAAGGTACTGAAGAACCGCGTGCGCTCTTATTTCACAGGCAGCCACAACGGGAAGACGCAGCGGCTGGTCGCCAATATTGTTGATTTTGAATATATCGTGACATCGAGCAATATGGAAGCACTCATTCTGGAGTGCAATCTGATCAAGAAGCATATGCCGCGTTACAACGTGCTGCTGAAGGATGACAAGACCTTTCCTTATCTAAAAATCACGAACGAAGCCCATCCGCGCCTGGAGGTTACCCGCCGGGTGCTGAAAGATAAAGCTAAATATTTCGGCCCGTATCCGAACAGCTACGCCGCCCAGCAGACCAAGAAGCTGCTCGACCGGATGTATCCGCTGCGCAAGTGCGGGGTGATGCCGAAGGAGGTCTGCCTCTACTATCACATGGGCCAATGCCTGGCTCCGTGTGAGAAGGAAGTGCCGAAGTCCGCTTACGAAGAGATTATCCAGAACATCTCCTCGTTCCTCGGAGGCGGGCATGACGCGGTGAAGAAGGATCTGCAGAAGAAGATGCAGGAGGCGGCGGAGGAGCTGTATTTCGAGCGGGCCAAGGAGCTGCGCGACCAGATTCAGCATATCGATGCCGTGATGGAGAAGCAGAAGATCAATACGGCCGACACCAAGGACCGCGACGTCTTCGGCTATGCGGTGGACAAGGGCTGGATGTGTGTGCAGATTCTGTATATGCGGCAGGGGAAAATGATCCAGCGCCATTCGTCGGCTTTCCCGTTCTACGGAGAGGCGTACAGTGACTTCATGTCTTATGTGACGCAGTATTACAGCGAAAATCCCGCGCTGCCGCAGGAGATTCTGCTGCCGGATATGGCAAGTGCCGGCATGGTTCCGCCGGAAGCAGGCAGCGCTGCCGGCCAGGGAAGCAGCGGGCTGGTAGCCGGTGGAATGCCGAGCGGCCAGGCGCTGATGGCGGCCTTGGGCGCAGAGGATGAGTCGGAGGCCAGTGAGGTGTCCCGCGGGGCGGACGCTGGTGAGGTGCTTGCGGCTGATCCGTCCGGAGCAGCAGGGCCGGGCGCAGCGGCGGAAGCGGCGCGGGAGCAGACGGAGCAGGATGCAGCAGCCGAAGGAACCGTGGATGCGGCCGGAGGCGCCGCCGCCCTGCAGGAATGGCTGGGCATCAAAGTGCTGGTGCCGCAGCGTGGGCTGAAGAAGCAGATGATCGGCATGGCCTGCCAGAACAGCCGGGTCGCGCTGAATGAGAAGTTCCGCCTGATCGAGCGGGACGAGGAGCGCACCTCCGGGGCGGCCAGCAGTCTGGGGCAGAGCCTGGGGCTGGACTCGCTGAACCGGATCGAAGCGTTCGATAACTCGAATATCCAGGGGGCCAATCCGGTCTCGGCCATGGTGGTCTTCATCGACGGCAAGCCTGCCCGCAAGGAGTATCGTAAGTATAAGGTCCGCACCGTACAGGGGCCGGATGATTATGAGACGATGCGCGAGGTGATCCGGCGGCGTTATGAACGGGTGCTGAAGGAGAATCTGCCGCAGCCGGATCTGATCGTAGTCGATGGAGGGAAGGGCCAGATCTCTTCGGCGATCGATATTCTGCAGAATGAGCTGGGGTTATTCATTCCCGTCTGCGGTCTGGTCAAGGATGACAAGCACAGAACCGCCCAGCTGCTGGTCGGCGACTCCGCCGAGCCGGTCTCGCTCGCCAGGGACAGCCAGGAGTTCTACCTGCTGCAGCGTATCCAGGATGAGGTTCACCGCTTCGCCATTACGTTCCACCGGGAGCAGCGCGGCAAGTCGATGGTCACCTCGAAGCTGGATTCGATTCCGGGCATCGGGGACAAACGCCGGAAGCTGCTGCTGAAGCATTTCGGGTCGCTCAAGAAGATCAAGGAAGCCTCCATCGAGGATTTCAAGGTGCTGTCCATCGGCGAGAAGCTGGCCGGTCAGATTCTGGAGGCGCTGAAGGATGAGGAGCCGTCAATCTAAAATGGATTTGAACGGTAACGGAAAAGAAGCCGGCCCCATGTGGGCCGGCTTCTTTGGGTTTGGTTAGGAATGGATGGTATCTTCAGACATCCCGCTAGTCGTCTGGATGGCAGGCCAACGAGGGCGAAATGTAGTCGGAAAACCGAACACATTGGGCGTGGTGGAGGCGCGTGGGCAGAATATAGTCGAAAAACCGAACACAATGGGCGGGCGCGAGTGTGTGGGCGAAATGTAGTCGAAAAACCGAACACAATGGGCGTGGTGGAGGCGTGTGGGCAGAATGTAGTCGAAAAACCGACCACAATGGGCGGGCCCGAGTGTGTGGGCGCAATGGAGTCGAAAAACCGACTACATTGCGTTGGGTGGCGCTGTGCGGGCCAAATGTACATAGTAGACTGAACACTATGAGTTGCTGCATAATTAGGTTAATCTTTACTTTCTGCATAAAATCGTTGATTTGTATAATTGCAACCGGTTTCGGTAAAGGGTACGCTTATCTTGAATCTATGAAAACGCTTATAAGAGGAGGATTAAAGAAATGGGATATTCAAAAACAGTAAGTCGCAAAAAGGGGATCAATGGGACTGCTCTTTGTCTGAGCATCATCATGCTGCTGAGTCTCGTGCTGGCGCTTCCGCCAGGACCGGCATATGCTGCGGACTCTTATCTGCTCTCCAAAGACCGGCCGGCGTATGCCTCGGGCACGGAGGGCAATAATACCCCGGATCTAGCGGTGGACGGCAATACGGGTTCAAGGTGGAGCAGCTCATGGGGGACGGACCCGAACTGGATCTATGTTGACCTCGGGGCAACTGCCGCCGTAGACCGCGTGGTGCTCCGCTGGGAAGGGGCTTACGCCAAGGCCTACAAAATCCAGGTATCCGCTGACGAATTGAACTGGAGTGATATCTATTCCACAACTACAGGAGATGGCGGTGTGGATGAGCTTACGCTCAGCGGCACAGGCCGTTATGTCCGGGTATTCGCCACGGAGCGGAACCTGACGCAATACGGCATCTCCCTCTATGAGTTCGAGGTATACGGCACCGGCGGCGTTAATCCTCCTCCGGTGGTTCTGGGGCCGAATGTGGCCTTGAACAAGCCTGTGACGGCTTCATCCTATCAGGTGGCCGATTATCTCCCGGTCGGCTCTACCCTGCCGGAACTGGCGGTGGACGGCAACCTGAACACACGCTGGTCCTCCAACGCTACCGATAATGAATGGCTGAGCGTTGATTTTGGCAGCGTACGTACGCTGGGCCGGGTGATCCTTAACTGGGAGGCAGCCGCCGGCCGGATCTATGATATTCAGGTCTCGAATAACGGAACCTCATGGACTACGATCTACCGGGAGCTTCACGGCGACGGAGGCACCCTTAATCTTCCCGTCTATGCCAGCGGCCGCTATCTCCGGATGAAAGGGATCAGCAGAGCAACCTCCTTCGGGTACTCGATCTTTGAATTCCAGGCCTATGATTATGTGGCAGGCGATCCTAAGCCGGTCTATAACATTCCGGCCCTGCCGGAGCTGACTACAGTGGCCGTGGGTCAAGGCAGTCATGCTGCGAATGACCTCTCGGTGCCCCAGCCCAAATATCCGCAGTATAAATCGGATGCGCTGACTGCACCGCTGCCTTCCAATGACTGGTGGCAGTCCATCATGATCAATCAGCTCGGCAACGGCATTATTACGCTTCCGCTCAAATCGAAATATACCAAGCAGGGGCTGAGCATTCTGAATCCGGGCGCAGGCTACCTAAGCGCTGACGGAAGAGCACAGGAAGCCGCGGGAAGCCCGGATCTGTTCCTGATGGCCGGCAACATTAATACCTCGGGGATGTCGAACCGGATTACTGCTTACGGCGACTGGTCAGCGACAGCCGTATTAAGCGATGGTGCAACCGAGAAGCTGAAGACAACATTCGTCAAAGGCTCGCCTTATCTCTATTCGCAATTCAGTGATCCGTCCAGTCCTGAAGTGTATCTGCCAGCCGGGGCCCGCTTCTTCGACGGCAGCAATACTACTATTCTCGCTGCAGACGGCGACACAGTGACGGCAGACCATATCGGCATTGCGGTCACCAATTCCAACGGGGCGCCAACATCTGAAATGGTGACCAGACACTATGGGCTGTATGCGCCGGCTGGTACAACCTTCAAGCGGGTCGGTGCCAAGCTCAAAATCCAGCTCGGCGGAGGCCAAAACTACCTGTCCCTGTCGGCTCTTCCGGCACCGTCCAATCTGAATTATTTCTACCAGCACGGCTATGCCTTCGTGACGGACACGAAGGTGGCCTATACCTTCAACGAGACCACCTCCGATGTCACGACCACCTTCAATGCGGTGACAGAACTCAAGCGTTCGGGCTTCCCGAATACAACGCTGATGGCACAGCTTCCCCACCAGTGGAAGGTTACTACAACACCGTTGACTGCTGTCTCCTTCCCGTCCATCCGCGGAACGATGAAGGTGACAGAGGGCAATTCGTTCGCCACTACGGATAAATTCCACGGCATTGTGCCGCAGTTCACCGAGCCGGGCGATTCTACCTATTCCCGTCAGGATCTGCTGAATTACCTGGCGCTGCTGGATACGGACACCGCCACCAATCTGATGCAGGCCGATGCGTACTGGCAGGGCAAGAAGCTGCATCCGCTGGCCATGGGTGTGCTGATCGCCGATCAGATCGGCAATGAGAGCTACAAGAATCTGTTCCTGTCCCGGATGAAGACGGTGCTTACAGACTGGTATACGTACACCTCGGGGGAAACCGATTATTATTTCGACTACAACTCTGACTGGGGAACATTGATCTATAAAAACAGCGAGTTCGGTGCGAACTCTGGCATCACGGACCATCATTTCACGTATGGCTATTATGTTTTTGCATCCGCCGTGCTCGCGACCTACGATACCGACTTCAGAAATAAATTCAGCGGGATGGTCGATGAGCTGATCCGGGATTATGCCAATCCGTCGAAGACGGACCCGAAGTATCCGTACTTCCGCAACTTCGACCCGTATGAAGGCCATTCATGGGCCGGGGGTTATGCTGACAATGACAGCGGCAATAACCAGGAAGCAGCAGGGGAATCGCTGTTCGGCTGGGTCGGCCAATATATGTGGAGCACACTGACTGGCAACACCGCCTTCCGCGATGCTTCCATTATGGGCTTCACGACGGAGCTTAGAGCGGTACAGCAATACTGGTTCAACTACGACCAGGATAATTGGCTGCCCGGCTATACGCATAAAACGGTGGGGCAGATTTACGGAAGCTCGAATTTCTTCGGCACCTTTTTCAATGGGAATCCGGTGTATGTCTATGGCATTCACTGGCTGCCTACAGCAGAATATCTGACCAGCTACGGGTTCGATACGGCTAAGGCGGCTGGATTATACAGCGGCTTCGTGGCCGATAACGGTGGGCCGGAACCGGACTGGTACCATATTGTCTGGCCGATTCAGGCGCTGAGCGATCCGCAGGCTGTGCTGAATAAATGGAATCCGGCATTGCCGCAACAGAACGAATTGTTCAACACGTACTGGTTCGTGCACAATATGGCCACGCTTGGATCACGCACCAAGGACATTTGGGCGGAGAACGGCTACAGTGCAACGGTGTATAAAAAAGGTTCCGCCTACCGTGCGCTGGTCTGGAATCCGACGAATGCGGCAATTACCGTTACGTTCCGCAACAGCGGAGGAGTTACAGGCTCGGCTGTAGTCCCGGCCGGGAAGCTGGTGAAGGTGGACCCGACGAAGGTGACCACGGATACGCTGCTTACTCCGCCTGCCTTGACAGCTGACACCACCCAGAATGCTGCCGGCCAGCCGATTGAGCTGATGTTCACGGAGAATGCGGCCTGGAGAAATGCAATTACTGCGGTAAAAGTGGATGGAACTTCAGCAGCAGCGGCGAATTATACCGTGGAAGCCGGTAAAATCACGCTGAACACGGTGCTGTTCCCCACGGCGAAGACTTACACGGTTACAGTAACAGCAGACGGATATAATGGTACTTCGGTGCAGCAGGTCATTACCGGCGGAACACAGCCGTCCGGGAACCTTGCCCTCAATAAGGCGGTTACCGCTTCGGAGAATCCGAAGCAGCCTGCTGCCGGCGCTGTAGACGGAAATGCGGGCACCCGCTGGGAATCGGACTTCAGTGATCCGCAGTGGATTCAGGTGGATCTTGGCTCTGCCCAGACGGTCAGCCGTGTCCTGCTGAACTGGGAGGGGGCATATGCCAAAGCCTACACGATCGAGACATCGGCAGACGGCGCGAACTGGGCAACAGTCTATTCGACAACTACCGGAGACGGGGACATTGACGATGTCAGCTTCACCCCGGTCAACGCGCGGTATGTGAAATTAAACGGCACAGAGCGCGGCACGCCGTACGGGTATTCCTTGTGGGAACTGGAGGTGTACGGGAGCGGCAGCGCCGTGACACCGCTGGCTCCGCCTGCTCTGACAGCCGACACCACCCAGAATGCTGTCGGTCAGCCGATTGAGCTGACGTTCACGGAGAATGCGGCCTGGAGAACTGCAATCACTGCGGTGAGGGTGGGTGGAGTGGCAGCAGCGGCAGCGAATTATACCGTGGAAGCCGGTAAAATCAAACTGAATACCGCGCTGTTCCCTACAGGGAAGACGTATACGATTGCAGTAACAGCAGCGGGATATAACGATGCTTCGGTGCAGCAGGTGATTACCGGCGGCACACCGCCGCTTGTGAACCTTGCGCTGAACAAGGCGGTTACCGCTTCGGAGAATCCGAAGCAGCCCGCTGCCGGAGCTGTGGACGGAAACGAGGGCACCCGCTGGGAATCGGATTTCAGTGATCCGCAGTGGATTCAGGTGGACCTCGGCTCTGCCCAGACGCTCAGCCGTGTCCTGCTGAACTGGGAGGGGGCTTACGCCAAAGCCTACACGATTGAGACGTCGGCAGACGGTACGAACTGGACCACAGCCTATTCCACAACAACCGGGGATGGCGGACTCGATGATGTCAGCTTCACCCCGGTCAGTGCGCGGTATGTGAAAGTGAACGGGACGGAGCGCGGCACCCAGTACGGCTATTCTTTATGGGAACTGTCAATCTATTAATGCCCAGGTCAGCGGCACTCCTGTTCTTGCTGGTTCTAAGCAGTCTTAGTGCCTGCTCGGACAGCGGCCGCTCCGAAATTACGCTGCCTGCGGGCCATCCTTCAGCCGTCCCCCTCTCGGAGCTGGCCTCCAAGGTGAAGCCGGTTCAGTTCACCGTCTTTGTGAACTATGACTGGTATACGGCGCCGGACTGGGAGGCCGGGCCGCATAGCCGGTGGATCACCGATCATCTGAAGGTGAAGCTTCTGCCGGTACCATCGAGCGGTGCTGCCGCCCAGAAGCTGAATGCGATGATAGTCTCAGATCAGCTTCCCGATGTGCTGGTTATGGATCGCGGCAAGGATGTGGAACGGCTGCAAAAGGCAGGCAAGCTGGTGGCGCTGGATTCTTATCTGGAGCAATATCCCGAATTCGCCCGGACGGTCGGCGAGAACACGCTGAACATGCTGCGCAGTGAAGACGGCAGGCTGTACCAGATTCCGAACTGGTATATTAACGGCAGCGGCGGCAGCGGCAACGCCGGTTTCCTGGTGGAGAAGAGGATATACCGCGAGCTCGGCTCCCCCAGGCTTGAGACATGGGATGATCTCGAAGCGTATCTGCAGCAAGTGCAGAGGAAATACCCGGATATTGTGCCGATTGACTTCGGGGAGACCCGGGACGGCGTGGAAATACAGATGATCGGCATGCTGTACAGCGGTGCGGCCGATAACCGGACACCAAGCTTCATCTCTCCCGGTTCAGGCCAAATCTTCGGTGTGCCCTCCGGCATCCGGCTGACTTCTGTGTACCGGGACCCGGCATTCCTGGAGACGCTGCAGCTGGCGGCCCGGCTGGTCCGTCAGGGACTGACCTCTCCGGATCTGTTGACCGAGACACGGGATCAGGTGCTGGAAAAGCTGAAAAGCGGCCGGATCGCCGTATTCGGCGCTTATGACGCTGTCGTGGAAGGGATCGGCCGGGAAGCGAATAATCAGCTCTCCGCTAAGGACCCGCTGGACGGCTATGAGCTCATCTGGCCGTTGCACCGCGAAGGCGTTGATCCCGGCAAGGTCTACCCCTCCGGGTACAATACGCTGGGCTGGAATGTCAATGTCATTACAACCGCTGCCCGGGACCCGGAGGCCATTTTCTCCTATATGAACTGGGCGACGAGTCCTGAGGGGCAGCGTATTCTTTTCTTCGGGCCGGAGGGATTGTTTTATGATAAAGTAGAGGATGGAGTTCCCATCCCAAATGATTCCTATATTGGACGTGACTTGAAATGGTATGATGATCTGAAGATCGGAGAATTCAACTGGTACGGTAATACTTCATACATTGATGCTGCCAAAGCACAGCGTGAGAAGCTGCTGCCCGCCGGAGCCCGGGACTGGACGACTCTTGGACAAGCCAATATAACGTTCAAGACTTCGATGAACATCACCGAATTCTCTAATCTTGACCCGGCGCCTGCCTCGGAAGAGGGGCTTATTCTGCAAAAGCTGAGGGATCAATATGCGCAGGTGGTGCCCCGGATGATTTTTGCGGCAAGTGATGAAGAGCTCCGGGAGCTGCTTAAGGCAGCAGACAGGGAAGCATCGGACCTGGGCTATGACAGGCTGCTGGCCTGGAAGACCGGAGTGTGGCAGAGCAATCTGAAGAAGATCAAGGATTACACACCAGAACAATAAACGTTTGGAGAAGAAGAGGGATACGTTATGTACCCTCTTTTCCGCATGAAGGAGTGCTGGTTGCGATGTACAGAGCTGTCTTGGTAGATGATGAGAATTATGACCTGGAGGGGCTGCGCTGCCTGATTCCCTGGAGTGAGCTTGGGATTGAAGTGGTCTGTAGCGAGAGCAACCCGCTTGCCGCTCTCCAATATATCGAGAATCATGAGATTGATCTGCTGATTACAGACATCCGGATGCCGGCGGTTTCCGGTATGGAGCTGTCCCGCCTGGCGCTGGAGCTGAACCCGGGGCTCAAAATCGTGTTCATCAGCGGCTACCAGGAATTTCATTATGCGAAGCAGGCACTCGACTTGAAGGCCCATGCCTACGTTCTTAAGCCGGTTGATGATGAGGAGCTGATCGGTGTACTGCGCACGGCTACCGCCGAGCTGGAGCTGGAACGGAGCAGGGGGCCGGAGGACGGCGGGATGATCGCTTCCTTCGATTTCATCAAAAATGATGTGCTGCAGCATCTGCTGGAGGGCAGCATTGACGGGGCTACGCTGGGCGCCTTCCTGGACCGGTATCCGCTCGACTTGGCCTTCTCCAGCGCTTCTGCGGTGCTGATTGAGGCCGATGATGTTCTGATGCGGGTGCAGGAGCAGCCGGAGGATGTCTATGCCGGTCTGGACAGGCTGTTTCAATACATCGGGACAGAGATTGACGCCGCCGCTGCCGGGAAATGGTGCCGGTTGAACCGTTCACAGCTCGGTTTCGTCTATACCGGGCAGCGCCTGACGCTGGAAGAGCAGCTTCAGCAGCTGGTGCAGAAGGTCCGTGAGCACACGGAGTATACGATCACTGTAAGTTATGGAGCAGAGGTGGGGTCTCCGGAAGGACTGGCCTCCTCCTTTTCCCAGGCAAAGGCTTATATGAACGGCAAAATGTTCATCGGCAAGAACAGGGTGATTCCGCCGGTGATGAGCAAGCCGGGTATGGTTCAGGAGATCAAGGAGCTGAGCGTTGTCCTGGAGGGGATGTTCGGGGCCATGGCGGCCTACAGGCTGGCTGATATTTGCGACTGCCTCGACGAGCTGTTCGAAATGGCGGCGCTGTTCGAGCATCCGGTGAAGGTCTATCATTTCTCTATTCATATCGTTACCCGGCTGGAGGCTTACCTGGGGACACTCAACGAGACCTACGAGAGTCTGCAGCAGATGGACGTCATTCATCATCTGGAGACCGTTGACGATATCAAACGCTGGCTCCGGTGTACCTTGTTTGAGATTTCCGAGCTTCTGTTCATGAAGAAGCAGCACAAGAACCGCCGGCTGATGGAGCGGATTGAAGCTTATATCCGGGAGAGGCTGACAGAGAATCTTACCTTGCGGGCGGTAGCTGCCCATTTTGCCTATTCGCCGAATCATCTCGGGGTCCTGTTCAAAGAGCACACGGGGGAGAGCTTCAATGAGTATCTTGTGCGGCTCCGCATGGAGAAGGCGATTCTCCTGCTCGATCAGCCTCAATACAAAATTTACGAGGTGGCTGATAAGGTTGGCTACAAGAACATTGCTTATTTCAGCAGGCAATTCCGGGAGTTTTTCAATATGACCGCAGCCGATTACAGAAAGCAGAGCTGATCCGGCATGCAGATGAAGCGTGCGAAATCCTTATACATTCCCATAAGCTACAAGCTGCTTATTTCTTATCTGCTGCTGGTGCTGACACCGATCATCGCGATCGGCAGCTATGCCTACCTGTCGTCTGTGCGTTCCACCGAGCAGCATACCAGAAGCAATCTGGAGGTGGCTGTCAGGCAAATGGCCAGCAACGTGGATTTCCGGCTAAAGGATATGGTCCGCAGCACCGATGAGCTGTATGCAGACCAGACCCTGGCGCGTTATCTGGCAGGCTATCATTCCGGCTGGGAGAGATACAGCATTATGTCGCAGTATATCCTCCCCAGGCTGAAGAATGCGGCGAATCTGCCGGACCCGGAGGTCGAGCTCTCCGTCTATGTAAGCAATCCTGATGTCGGGGAATTCTATTACAACGATAGTGCAG
The DNA here is from genome assembly GCF_000517965.1 of Paenibacillus sp. FSL R7-277. NCBI lineage: Bacteria > Bacillati > Bacillota > Bacilli > Caryophanales > Paenibacillaceae > Paenibacillus > Paenibacillus sp. FSL R7-277. Next base: position 8,344 of record NZ_ASPX01000005.1, on the reverse strand, counting down.
CAGAAGATGTCCGGAAGTACTCTTTGTTTCATATGGAACGCATTGAGGATGAAGCGTGGTACAGAAGGCTCGATCTGCATTACGGCTCCAGTGCATGGCGGCAGACGGGCAATGACAAGGCGGATGGCAGCATCTCCTACCTGCGGCCCCTGATCAACTACGATACCCTGCAGCTGAATGGTCTGATCAAAATGACGGCGAATATGAAATACATCTTCTCTGATGCAGTCTCGGGGCAGCTGGGCGAGGACAGCATCCTGTTCATCGTGGATAACGCAGACCGCCTGCTGTTCACAAGCTCCCCGAACGGGGTTATCCCTGAGCCGCTGGCTTCAGCCGCTTCAGGTTATATTAAGCAGCCCGGTTCTTATATGCAGATCAAACAGCCGGTTACCAATATGCCGGCCAGTGTAGTAGCCTGGATTCCATATGCTTCGCTGCAGAAGAATTCACAGCAGGTCCGCAATGTGACCATCGGCATCTGTCTGGTTACCCTGGTGCTGCTCTTTCTGATCAGTCTGGCGATGTCCCAGTATTTCTCGCGGAGCTTCCAGAAGCTGGTGTCTTCCCTGAAATCTTTTCAGGAAGGGGACTTCCACAAGCGGATGCCGGTCCGGGGCAATGATGAGTTTGCGGAGATCGGCAGTGCTTTTAACGAGATGGCTTCAACCATTCAGCGGTTAATCGATGAGGTCTATGTCGTCAGTCTGGAGAAAAAGGAGACCGAGCTGCAGGTGCTGCATTCCCAGATGAACCCGCATTTCCTGTATAACACCTTCTCTTCCATCAGCCGGATGGCCAAGCTCGGGGAGATTGATAAGCTGCATGAGGTCATCCGTTCACTGGCCCGGTTCTACCGGCTGACGCTGCACCGGGGGGAGATGATTATTCCCGTGGAGCAGGAGCTGCAGATCGCGGAATCGTATCTCGACATTCAGCGGATCAAGAATGCGGACCGGATTCATGTCGCCTATGCTGTAGCGCCGGAGGTGCTGGAGAGCGAGAGCGTGAAATTTATTCTGCAGCCGTTTGTGGAGAATGCGCTGGAGCATGCCTGGTATGACGATGAAATCTCCCTGGTTATCCGTGCTTACATGGAAGAGGGTGATGTGGTCTTTGAAGTGGAGGATAACGGGCTGGGGATGAAGGAGGAGCTGATCGGACAGATTCTTGAGCCTGCGGGCCAGGGGATCGGCTATGGCATCCGTAATGTGGACCAGCGGATCAAGCTGCAGTACGGCAGACCGTATGGCGTAGCTATTCACAGCTCTCTGGGCGAAGGAACGCTGATCCGGCTCCGCTTTCCTTACCGTCCGTATCATTCTGTGCCGGAAGAGTCATGACAGCTATAGCTATACAGCAGCAGCGGCTGCGCTTTCCCTGATCAGGAGGCGCAGCCGCTGCTGGTGTTTATGGAGTAGAGAAAGGTTCTACCGGCTTCGGCTCCCGTGGAGGATTGAAGCGGTATACCAGATAACCGACGATGAACGGCAGGATGATGGTCACGATGCCTGCCCCTACATTCACCTTATCCTGCATGAAGATTAGCGTAGCCCCCATCAGGATGCTGTCGAATACCACATGGCTGAACATCACCGCGATGAACCCGTACCGGATGAAAATATAACTGAACAGGAGGCCGATGACCGTCAGCTCAATCGGCCGTGAGATGACGGGATAGATCGGGTAGAGCGTATGTCCGAGTGCCCAGATCAGGGTCGTGATCAGTGAAGCGATGAGCGTATTCTTAACCAGCTTCTTCAGCATTCGGATCCCGAACAGACGGTAGACCGCCTCTTCCGAGAGCCCGGCCAGCCAGGCGACAATCGGCAGGAGCCAGGCATACTTCATGTTGTAAGGCGACTGGCTGGCATCTGTGGTGGACCAGTTATCCAGCGTATAGGACAGAATAATGAACATGACGGTCTGTACGCCAAGCAGAATGAAGGCCCAGATATAACCAGCCTGGATACTCTTCAGTACATAGTGGCCGTAGCCGGGCTCGGAGGCCCGGGGCCAAGGATTCAGCTTCTCCTCAGAGCGCCACAAGCCGTCCCCTCCAACCAGGGAGAAGTAGAGCAGAAGCGACATCAGCAGACTGTACAGAACGTAGATGATGAACATGACTACGGCTGTAACTCTGGCTTCAGCGCTGCCGCTGCCGGATTCGGATACCACATTGTAGCTGCTGACCATCATGATCAGGAAATGGACGGAGCTCAGGAAAATTCCGCGTTTCCAGGAAGTATGCTTCCTGCGCAGAATGCCGTAGATCATCGCCAGGATACCGAGCAGCAGTGTAGGCAGGCCGTAGCCGAACAAGGTGAGCTTCTTGGCAAGCGAGGTCTGCCCGTCCACATAAGTATCATGCCAGGCGGGAGCCGAGAATCCGGCACGGAAGTACGAGACCTCGCCGTTCAGATAATTGAATTGGTACTTAAGCGGTAATTCACCTATGGTGACGGAGTTGTCGGAATAGACAAGCCCGTATCCATCAAGGTTAGCCTCAATCTTCAGCTTGGCAGGATTGGCCCCCCAGAGCTTCAGCCAGGGAAGGGCGAGCCTCTCTTTTGCCTCCAGGCTCAGATCCGGTATGCTGCTTACAGGATTGGCAGTATCGTTACGTTTGGTTGCCGCCGTGGGCCGCTCCCCGTAATTCAGCCCGGACGCAGCGTCGGCATCGGCGCCAACAGCAAAAGCCACAGGCTCGCCGGTATACATATTGAGATCGACTGCCAGCCGGGCTGCCGCCTCTCCGGACGTATAGAGCACCGCATGGTACACATCGAACGGATAACGCTGGTCCAGCTTATTCTTGGAATAGTCCGGAAGCAGCTTCTCACGGGACATATAGCCGTAGAAGGAAGAGTCCGTCTTGTATAGGATCACCCATTCATCTCCGGCTGCGGCTTCATAGCCGAGCTGCCCAGCAGCGAATGCGGCGGCCTTCTCCCGGATTTCGCTTTTGCTGAGAATGGCTGTATCCCCGTCTGAACTGGAGAGGAGCTGTGGAGCGATCTGGAACATGACAAATAGAATGAGTCCTAGAATTCCGGCTAGGATAAGTTTGGTAGTAAGGGGCCGCTGATGCAGGGGCTGGCCGACGGGATTCATGGAACGCCTCCTTGAAATAAAATGCTCTCATCCATCCATTATAGTATTACATGCCGGGCAGGTACAAAGAAATGCCTTATTATCCTTTTACGTGAAGAAGTCCCGGCTTATGCTTAAAGGCTTGTTATTTTTGTCTTCTTATCAAAATGAGTCTTTGTGAAGTTAGGCAATAACGTATATAATTTTGTATGCTTATCTGATACTGACCGATTCGTAATTTCTAATATGGAACCCTGAAAGGATGAGAAGTTTGGCGTCACCGTCTTCCAAGATCACCGGCTTCCGATTCCTGAAGCTGGCTCCTCCGCAAATCCTGGTGCTGAGCTTTGCTGCGGTCATCCTCATCGGCACGCTGCTGCTTATGCTTCCGGTATCCAGCGTACCCGGTCAGCCGCTCCGCTTCATGGACGCGCTGTTCACAGCCACCTCTGCCGCCTGTGTGACCGGACTGGCTGTAGTGGATACCGGTACCCATCTTACGGCCTTCGGACAAGCGGTCATTCTGGTGCTGATCCAGATTGGCGGGCTCGGGTTCATGACGATGGCCACGCTGTTTGCGCTGGTGTTCAGGCGCAGAATATCACTGCGTGACCGGCTGATTCTTCAGGAAGCCATGAATCAGAGCTCGATGGAAGGGATTGTGCGGCTGATCCGCAAGGTGCTGCTCTATTCCCTGGTCATTGAAGCTGCGGGAGCGCTTCTCCTGTCCATCCGCTGGGCGGTGGATATGCCGTTTGGCCGCGCGGTCTACTACGGGGTGTTCCACGCGGTGTCGATGTTCAATAACGCCGGATTCGATCTGTTCGGCGGGCATGATCATAGCTTAATCAGCTATGTCGGAGACCCGGTCATTAACCTGGTCGTTATGTTCCTGATCATCTCCGGGGGAATCGGCTTCATCGTAATCTCCGATCTGGCCGACTTCCGCCGCACCCGGCGGCTGTCGCTGCACAGCAAGGTGGTGCTGTCGATGACAGCCGGACTGATTGTGACCGGAATGGTGGTCATCTTCATCTTCGAGTTCACCAATTCGCGGACCCTGGGACCGCTGAATCTCGGGAGCAAGCTATGGGCCTCCCTGTTTCAATCGGTGGCACCGCGTACAGCAGGTGCCAACACACTGGATATCACGGGACTGCGTCAGGCCACTCAGTTCTTCATCGTGATCCTGATGTTCATCGGCGCTTCCCCGGGCTCTACCGGCGGCGGCATTAAGACCACAACCTTCACGCTGATGATCGGAGCTGTAATCTCCATGCTGCGCGGCCGCGAAGACATCGTGCTCTTCCGTTACCGGCTGGCTCAGGAGCGCGTGTTCAAGGCACTAACCATTACGCTGCTGGCGCTGCTGCTGATCGTTACGGTATCGATGATGCTCTCGACTACAGAGGGGCTGCCTTATCTGATGATTCTGTTCGAGACAATCTCAGCGTTTGCCAATGTCGGACTGAGTCTGGGACTGACCCCGGAGCTGACGCAGGTCGGCAAGATTCTGATCTGCCTGACCATGTTCGCCGGACGGCTGGGACTGCTGACGCTAGCGTATGCGCTCGGTCCGAGACAGGGTAAACCATTATATAAATATCCGGAAGGCAAAATGATAATTGGATAGGGGAATCAAGTCATGAAACCACAGCAGTTTGTTGTAATCGGCCTGGGCCGCTTCGGCTCAAGTCTGGCACTGGAGCTGATGTCCATGGGCTACGAGGTGCTTGGCATTGACCACCAGGAGGAGCGGGTGGAGGAGATGACCGGACGGCTGACGCATGCAGTCATGGCAGATGCTACGGATGAAGGGATTATGCGTTCACTCGGGGTGCGTAATTTCGACTGCGGCATTGTGGCGATCGGCGATAATATGGAGCGGAGTATACTGGCTGCGATTCTGCTGAAGGAGCTGGGCGTCAAGCAGGTGGTCGGCAAAGCCATCTCCATTCTGCATGGCCGTGCGCTGTCGAAGCTGGGGGTGGACCGGGTGATTTTTCCGGAGCGGGATATGGGTATCCGCGTGGCTCATCAGCTGGTGACGCCGAATCTGCTCGATTATATCGAGATCTCCAAGGATTACAAGGTTGTTGAGCTGACGGTGCCCGCCTGCATGAACGGCAAAAGCCTCTCTGAGCTGAACACCCGCGCCAAATACGGCTGCAGCATCATTGCCCTGAACCGCGAGGATGGCATCATCGTTGCCCCGACTGCGCATGATCATGTGCATCAGGGAGACATCATGGTGGTGATCGGCTCCAACGACAGCATCGAGGAGTTCGAGGATGAAGCGGTGAATGCGGAGTAAGGATTTCCTGCCAGCCAGCCTATCCAGATAAAAGAAAGCTAAAAACGCCCGGATGGCAATGCATCCAGGCGTTTTTTGCTGTTTCGGCGTAAGCCTGCAGCCGCACATTAGAACGCCTGTTTCACCAGCCTGTAACATGCCGCGCGGGGGTTGAAAAATTTTCCTATACACATATGTAAAATGTATCCTGAAATGATAAAATAAAATATTGTAAGCGGTAACATAGAAATCCTTAGGGGGATACGTGATGAAAAAAACACCGATGATCCTGCAGCTGGCGTTGATTCTATTCTGCATTATGGCTATTCCTACAGCAGTCCTGACCTGGTACAGCGGGTCGCAGATTATACAGAACTCTGAAGCGGCTATCGGGGAATCCACGCTGGCCGGGCTTAATGCCAACCGCAGGCTGAATGAGAACGCGCTGGCTAATCTGGCCCAGGATACGTCGCGTCTGGCGGCGACGAATATTTTTGACCGCATCCGCAGCTTCGAGACCTACGATGAGATTAACGCCAACTATAACAATGTAAGTCTGGCGTTGTCTGTCACCAAGGAGCTGTTGAACCTGAACCGCCGGGTGGACGGTGTGTATTCTTCATTCTTTGTCCTGGAGGATTCGGATTATGTCTTCTCTACCGACAGCAGCATCACGACGCTTGCCCGCTATGAGCCTATCGGGTGGATCACAGAAGCGCTTAAGGGGCGCAGGGGGATCAGCGGGGTATGGGTGCCCCGTAAGCTTGCGTCGGGCGAGAACGTGGTGTCTTATGTGTACCCGCTCAACCGCCTGTCCACCACCACCCGGGGAGTGATCGTCGTCAACATGAAGGAGAGCCAGATCGGCAAATATCTGCATGCTACCGAGGTGGGTGACAGCAACTACCTGCTGTTGGACACTGCGGGTACGGTGATCTCCTTCAATGACCGGTCCATGCTGCTCTCCGACAGCCGTAAGCTGCCGTTCTTACAGGAGATTCTGAATCAGGAAGCCAGTGAAGGCTACACCTTCCGCAAGCTGGAGGGTAAACGGACGGTGTATGCCTGGAGCCGTTCCTCCTTGTCCGGGTGGTGGAATGTAAGCTGGAGCTCTATGGATGAGCTGATGACCAAATCCCGGGAGATGCAGGGGAATATTATTCTGCTGACGGGGGCGATCATTCTACTGGGGACGCTGCTGGCCATCTTCCTCGCCACCTGGCTATCCAGGCCCCTGAGGCAATTGGTGCAGACGATGCGCTCGAAGATGGATCTGGGCGTAGTGAACAAGAATGAGCTGGCCTTCCTGGATATGGCCTTCAAACGGATGCAGGAGGAGGAAGAGAGTCTGTTCCAGCTGCTGCAGGAGCGTGAACAGGATACCCGCAGTCTGGCCGTGCACCGTCTGCTGCGCGGTGAGATTCCGCCGCGGATCACGGAGGTTTTTCCGCATGCCTGTTACAGAGTGGTGGTGGTCTCCATCGACCAATATAGAAGATACGTGGGCCATACCAATGGGGAGACGCGCAGTTATCACCGGTATTTGCTGAGTGCCAAGTATGAGAATGTTTTCCCTGAGGGGCTGGTGGCCCGCTGTGTCTACCATAATGAGGGCTGTACAGTGATTGTACTGAACTTTGCTCCGGAGGAGGGGGAGGCGCATAGTACTCTGATTCATCAGGCGCTGGAGGAGATCCGCGATCAGTCTCTTGAGCTGCTGGAGCATTCGGTCACGATTGGGGTGAGTGAGCGGACGGATGCTCCCGAGCGGGTGGCACTGCGGCTGTTCGAAGCGATGGAGGTGATTAAGCGCAGGATGATCAAGGGGGCCGGAAGCATCATGTACTGGCATGACGGGGAGGATAACAGCCGCAAATATGTTGACTCTGAGAGCAGCGAGCGGCGAATTCTGAATTTCCTGGATGCCGGCGACCTGGTGGGAATCTTCAAGGAGCTGCAGAGTATCCGCAGCCAGATCTCCGCAGAGGATAATATCTCCTACGATAATATTATGTTCATCTATCATCAGCTGATGGGCGCGACGATCAAGCATCTCCGGGAGAACCACCTCGGAACCGGAAGGATGATTATGGGCCGGGGCAACGTGTATTCGATTCTCGCCGCGATGGATACGCTGGATGAGCTGGAGGAGTACCTGTATGATTTCTACTGTGAGATTGTACAGAGCCTGGATCGCAGTACCCATGAGACCAATTATGCACAGCGGATCATGGAGTACCTGAAGCAGCACTACCGCGAAGAGATTGTCTTCGAGGACATGGCCAAGCAGATTGGCATCAGCTACTCCTACATGCGTAAGCTTGTCTATGAGCAGACCGGCAGCAGCATGATTGATTTCGTCAATCAGCTAAGGATCGAGCAGGCGAAGGAGCTGCTGCTGGATTCGGGGCTGACAATCAAGCAGATTGCCGCAGAGGTCGGTTACGCCAATGTGCAGAGCTTCAACCGCTTTTTCCGCAAGTATGAGGGCATGCCGCCAAGCGGCTACAAGTCAGCTAAGAGTAAGAGTTCCTAAAAGCTCATAGATGGCCATAGAAACCTATAGAAACCTATAAAAGCCCATAAAAGCCCATAGAAACCCGTAGAAACCCATCCCCGGCGGACCGGTATCTCGTTTCAAGGATCTTGGTTTTTCGGCTTGCCGGTGGAAAGTGGGCAGGCGGTGGAAATGAGAGGGATAAATCCCTCTAATGGTGCTGAAAGTGGGTGGATGTGAATCCCGGGAAAGTTGGCTAAACGAGCGAATGAGGAGCACAAGTGCCCCTGAATCCCGGGAAAGTTGGCTAAACGAGTAAATGAAGAGCAGAAGTGCCCCTGAATCCCGGGAAAGTTGGCTAAACGAGTAAATGAAGAGCAGAACTCCACAGCCCCCTAAAGAAGTTGGAGTCCTCCCCCACAAAAATGTAGACTAGATATAGGAGGAGGATGAACGGTATG
>NZ_ASPX01000004.1:0-84707 GCF_000517965.1 Paenibacillus sp. FSL R7-277 | reverse complement strand
CAAAAAGTGAAGATGACGCTGACGAAGCGGATTCCGAGTACTTTCCGGGGGCCCCGTAAGAAGGGCAAACGCAGATTCGTTTCGGATTCAGTTTTCAGGCGATCAAGCCTGGCAGGAAGTTAAACCGATGGTTTGATATTTTCTGTAGCGATTATTTTGGAAGGTTCATTATTTTCCTGAAGAAGTTCAGGGAGTAAGCCGACCGGAAAAAATCCGTTTGGTGGCGATAGCGGAGGGGTTCCACGCGTACCCATCCCGAACACGACCGTTAAGCCCTCCAGCGCCGATGGTACTTGGACCGAAGGGTCCTGGGAGAGTAGGACGTTGCCAAGCACATGAGCCATTGTTGAGCAATCGACAGTGGTTTTTTTGCGTGCGGGCAGGGCTGTGGAAAAGCTGTGGATAGATTTCAGTAAGTACAGAAAAGTTGCGCACATGTGGATACCTTTACAGGAACAGAATGATCCCCGGATCATGGAGGAATCACGCACAATATTGTGGATGAGTCAAGCGAAAACATAAGTAATACACCGATTTTGTGGATAAAAAGTGAATATTGTGGATAGATAAAATGTAATCGGGGATAACTCTTTTGAGCCGGAAAGAAACTCTTTCCGGTTTTTTGCTTTGCTGTGCAAAAGCTGTGGATAACTATTCTTTTTGCAACTGGTGGCCAGCCTTTATTAGCATCCGTCGGCTTGGCTTGTTATACTCTCTATTAAGCAAATATCTGGAGCTAATTTATGGAATGTAACGGAGGGAACAGCATGGAAATCAGGCAATTACGTGCCGGAGAATTTGAGGACAGCCTAAGCTTGTCCGAATATGCTTTTAAGTATAAGGTTTCTGCAGAAGACAGAGTACGCGCCAAGGAGAGCTTCAAACCGGAACAAACCTGGGCGATTTTTGAAGGGGACAGTATCGGTGCGAAGCTGACGCTTCTTCCGTTACAGGTATATATACAAGGCAGGCCCATTTCTATGGGGGGCATCGCCGGTGTAGCCACTTGGCCGGAGAACCGCCGGCAGGGTTATGTAGCCCATCTGCTGACCCATGCGCTCGAGACGATGAATGAAGCCGGTCAGACATTGTCCTTTTTGCATCCGTTCCTGATTCCCTTTTACCGTAAATTCGGCTGGGAGATCTACTGTGAATATAAGAAGTATACTCTTCCGGTAGGGAAGTTCCCGCACAAGACGGAGATTAAGGGCAGCGTGAAGCGCGATATCCCGGATCTTGCAGTATTCCAGCAGTTGTACGACCAATTCGCTATGAGGTATAACGGGACTCTCCAGCGCACTGAGACCTGGTGGAAGGAAAGTGTGCTTGATGACGATACGCATTCCTGTGTGTTTTATTCAGAGCAGGGTGAACCGGAGGGCTATGTGCTGTATAAAATAGTGCAGCAGGAGCTGGTCATAGATGAGTTTATCTATGGGAACGAGCTTGCCCGCCAGGGCTTGTGGACCTTCCTGGCCAATCATGACTCCATGATTACGGCTGCACAGCTGAAGCTGGTGCCTGCTGACGATATTCTTCCCTTCCTCCTTCCCGATCCGCGGATTGCGCAGGAGAATTATCCATACTTCATGGCGCGTATCGTCAATGCTAAGGCTTTTGTGGAGAACATGACCTTCAATGTGCCGGAGGGTGACCGGGAGCGGATGCTTTATATTGAAGATAAGCATGCGTCATGGAACAACGGGTTATGGCGGTGGACTGTGTCGGAGCAAGGGGAAGCGGCGTTCACCCGGATTCAGGGCGAGCGGTCAGAGGCTGACCTGGAATGCAGTATCGGTACGCTTACTGTGTTGCTGATGGGATACAAGCGTCCGCTTCACGCGGCAAAGTACGGACAATTATCCGGGACTGCTGAGGCGACAGCTTGGCTTGAAGCGCTGATTCCGCAGGCCGAGACGGCATTATTCGATTTTTTCTGACAGAGAACGGCTCTTCCTCTTCCCCTGGGAGGGAGGAGCTGTCCTATACATAACGCCTCCATTCAGTGAACTAAGCAGGCAACCGGAATACAATACAGCCAAAACGTAAAAAATAAGAGTAACCCCTTGGCATTCAGCGAGAATATGTTATAATATGAAAAAGTCAAAGAAAGTCAAAGTCAACGCAGGCCGGATATCATCGTTCTCAGGAATGTAACATTTAGAGAAAAAGCGCAGGGCAGAGGCTATTGCAGCCGATTCTTATTACATTGCCCGGGTTAAGTTCTTAAGAGCATGTCTCTGACGGCAGGCGTTGGCGCAGCACAGATTTAACCAATGCTTATACACTGGAGGATGAGTGATGCGTAATATCTCCGATATTATTGAACAATATCTGAAGAATATTTTGCATGAAAGTCCCGAAGGTACGGTGGAAATTCAGCGCAATGATCTGGCGGACCAGTTCTCCTGTGTCCCGTCACAGATCAATTATGTCATCAGCACACGGTTCACATTGGAAAAGGGATATGTGGTGGAGAGTAAACGCGGCGGCGGCGGATATATCCGGATTCAGCGCTATGAGCTGCCTCAGAATGTGGCCTTATACGCACATCTGAACTCCACGATAGGGAATGATATTGATCAGAATTCTGCCGAAGGGCTGATTTATCAGCTGGAGGAGGCCCGTTTCCTCTCCAAACGTGAAGCGTGTCTGATGCGTTCTGCGGTTTCCCGGGAATGCCTGACGGTTAATCTGCCGTACCGGGATGAGATTCGTGCCAAGCTTATGAAGGCTATGCTAATCTCTTTATTGGGCAAATAATTTGTCAAATGGTAAGGAGGGACACCGCTCATGCTATGCCAGGAATGCGGCGTCAAACCGGCTACACTCCACTTCACGAAGATTGTGAACGGGGAGAAGACGGAATTTCATATCTGCGAAAGCTGTGCGCGGGAGAAGGGTGAACTGATTCCCGGAACTGCGGGAGGCTTCTCTATCCACAGCTTGCTTTCCGGTCTCCTGGATCTGGAAGGCTCGGGCAAGGGAAAGTCAGCAGCCGCACAAAGTGTGCAGGGGCTGCATTGTGAAAACTGCGGCATGACCTATTCACAGTTCAGCAAGCTGGGACGGTTCGGCTGCAGCTCCTGTTATAAGTATTTCGACAGTACACTTGACCCGCTCTTCAGGCGGGTGCATGGCAGTACAGCGCATGTCGGCAAGCTGCCCAAGCGGGCGGGCGCACAGATTATGTGCAAGCGCCAGATTGATGAGCTGAAGCAGGAATTGCAGCAGAGTATTGTGCAGGAGGAGTTCGAGACCGCAGCTGAGCTGAGGGACAGAATCCGCAAGCTTGAAAAAGAAATGCCACAAGAGTAAAGTCTTTGATATATAGGAGGGATCCGGGCATGTCAAGTCTCCGGTTTACCGAACAAGCACTGAGTGACTGGATGCGCTGCGGCGGCAGCCATTCCGAGATTGTCATCAGCAGCCGTATGCGGATCGCCCGTAATTTGGAGCATCTTCCGTTCCCGCTGCTCGCTTCAAGAGAGCAGTCGGAGGAGGTGCTGGAGCAGCTTGCCCCCGTATTTCAGGGTGAAGCTTCGGCCGACTTCGGCAGCTTCGAGCTGCTGAGACTGGATGAGCTGGGTGAGCTGGACAAAAAGGTACTGGTGGAAAAGCACCTCATCAGTCCTAACCTGGCGGATGATTCCAAAGGCGGGGCAGTCATTCTTAATGAGGACGAGTCGGTCAGCATTATGATCAATGAGGAGGATCATCTCCGCATTCAATGCCTGTTCCCGGGGCTGCAGGTCAGAGAAGCCTGGGTAAGGGCAACCGCCATCGATGATATTTTCGAGGCTGCTGTCAATTACGCCTTCGATGACCGCAGAGGCTACTTAACAAGCTGTCCCACCAATGTGGGAACAGGGCTGAGAGCCTCGGTTATGGTGCATCTGCCGGCCTTGGTGATGACGCATCAGATCAACCGCATTTTGTCCGCAGTTAATCAGGTGGGGCTTACCGTTAGAGGAATTTATGGTGAAGGCAGCGAAGCAGTAGGGAATATCTTTCAGATCTCCAACCAGATTACGCTCGGACAGACCGAAAATGAGATTATTGAGAATCTTCACAGCGTAGTCACCCAGATTATAGAGCATGAACGCAACGCCCGCGAACGCCTGCTGGTCGATTCCGCTCTGCGGATTACGGACCGTATCAAGCGCTCCTACGGAATTCTGGCCTATGCTGCTGTGATGGAACTGAAAGAATCGGCACAGCGGCTCTCCGATCTGCGGCTTGGTGTAGATCTGGGGATACTGGAAGGGCCTTCGATTTCAGTGCTCAATGAGCTGAATGTCAAGACTCAGCCGGGCTTTCTGCAAAAGCTGTTCGGTGACGAGCTGTCGCCTACTGAACGCGATATGTACCGGGCGAAGCTGCTCCGGGAGACACTGGGATCACAACATTAAATTATAGATATTTATTATCCGTGGAGGTGCAGGAGATATGATGTTTGGAAGATTTACGGAACGCGCACAAAAGGTGCTGGCGCTGGCGCAGGAAGAAGCCGTACGTTTGGGACACAACAACATTGGGACAGAGCATATTTTACTCGGACTGATTCGTGAAGGAGACGGCATTGCCGCTAAGGCATTGATCGGACTTGGTCTGGGTCTGGAGAAGATACAGGATGAAGTGGAAACACTGATTGGCAGAGGTCAGGAACAACCGACCAACATCGCTTATACTCCTCGTGCCAAGAAGGTGATCGAGCTGTCCATGGACGAGGCCCGCAAGCTGGGACACACGTATGTGGGAACAGAGCATATCCTGCTCGGTCTGATCCGCGAGGGAGAGGGCGTAGCAGCCCGTGTGCTGAACAATCTCGGCATTAGCCTGAACAAGGCCCGCCAGCAGGTATTGCAGCTCCTGGGCAGCAGTGAAGCCACCTCCAGCCACAGCGGAGCTCCGGCTAACGTCAGCACGCCAACGCTGGACGGCCTGGCCCGCGATCTGACGGCCTATGCCAAGGACGGTAACCTCGACCCTGTGATCGGCCGCAGCAAGGAAATTGAGCGTGTCATTCAGGTGCTGAGCCGCCGGACCAAGAATAATCCGGTGCTGATCGGTGAACCTGGGGTTGGTAAAACGGCGATTGCCGAAGGTCTGGCCCAAAAGATCATCAACAATGAAATTCCGGAGACGCTGCGCGACAAACGTGTCATGACCCTCGATATGGGTTCTGTAGTGGCTGGTACGAAATACCGCGGTGAATTCGAAGACCGCCTCAAAAAAATCATGGATGAGATTCGCCAGGCGGGCAACATCGTGCTGTTCATTGATGAGCTTCATACGCTGATCGGAGCGGGTGGTGCGGAAGGCGCGATTGATGCCTCCAACATCCTGAAGCCTGCCCTCGCCCGTGGTGAGCTGCAATGCATCGGTGCCACAACGCTTGATGAATACCGCAAATATATTGAGAAGGACGCCGCGCTGGAGCGCCGCTTCCAACCGATCACAGTGGATCAGCCTTCCCCTGAGGAAGCTGTACAGATTCTGTTCGGTCTTCGTGACCGGTACGAAGCCCATCACCGGGTGAAGATTACAGATGAAGCCATTGTGGAAGCAGTCAAGCTGTCTGACCGCTACATTCCTGACCGGTTCCTGCCAGACAAGGCTATTGACCTGATTGATGAAGCAGGCTCTAAGGTAAGACTGAATTCTTACACCATCCCGCCGAATCTGAAGGAACTGGAAATGCGTCTGGATGATATCCGCAAGGAGAAGGATTCCGCAGTACAAAGCCAGGAGTTCGAGAAGGCTGCTGCACTTCGCGATACCGAGCAGAAGATTCGTGAAGAGCTGGACACTACGAAGAACCAGTGGAAAGAAAAGCAGGGCCGCACCGATTCCCAGGTTACACCTGAGGATATCGCACAGGTGGTGGCCAGCTGGACCAGCATTCCGGTCAGCAAGCTGAAGGAAGAAGAGACAGACCGCCTGCTGAATATGGAAGCCCTGCTGCATGAACGTGTAATTGGCCAGGACGAAGCCGTTAAGGCGGTCAGCCGGGCACTCCGCCGGGCGCGTGCGGGTCTGAAGGACCCGAAACGTCCGATGGGCTCCTTCATCTTCCTCGGACCAACCGGGGTTGGTAAGACCGAGCTGGCGCGGGCGCTTGCCGAAGCGATGTTCGGTGACGAGAATGCGGTAATCCGCATCGACATGTCGGAGTATATGGAGAAACATTCCACCTCCCGGCTGGTCGGAGCGCCTCCAGGGTATGTAGGGTATGAAGAAGGCGGACAATTGACAGAGAAGGTTCGCCGCAAGCCTTACTCGGTTGTACTGCTGGATGAGATTGAGAAGGCCCACCCTGAAGTGTTCAACATTCTGCTGCAGGTACTGGAAGACGGCCGTCTGACCGATTCCAAGGGCCGCGTGGTCGATTTCCGCAATACCCTGATCATCCTGACCTCGAACGTAGGGGCACAGGCGATCAAGAAGAATTCGACGCTTGGATTCACCGCAGTACAGGATGCGGGCGCGGATTACAGCAACATGAAGGGCAAGGTTATGGAAGAGCTGAAGAAGAGCTTCCGGCCTGAGTTCCTGAACCGGATCGACGAGATCATTGTCTTCCACTCGCTGGATGAGAAGCATATCGCAGAGATCGTGACTCTGATGTCCGAGGAGCTGCGCAAGCGTCTGCGTGAGTACGATGTAGATTTCCTGCTCACTGACGGCGCCAAAGCATTCCTGGCCAAAGAGGGCTATGATCCGGCCTTCGGTGCCCGTCCGCTCCGCCGGGCGATTCAAAAGCATATCGAAGACCGCCTCTCCGAAGAGCTGCTCAAGGGCAACATCAAGAAGGGGGATTCCCTGAACATTGATGAGGTGAACGGCGAACTGGTCGTAACCACCGTTGAAGCACCGGCCGAGGTCTCCCTGGAGAAAACAGTCGAAACTGAATAATTGTTCCGGAAAATGAAACAAAGCTCCCGCTCCTCCGTATAGAGGGGCGGGAGCTTTATTTGTTTCCGCCCCTCAGGCATACCTTAACCCGCCTAAAAGAAGACGCAAATGAAAACTAGATCTTAAGTGTCCTTCCGTTCAGTGTGCAGAAATGGTAAACTTTGAATAAGAGTAAAATATCCGCAATTTTAGCAAGTTCGGACGGTAAGGAGTGCACATGGCTAAACCTAAAACAAAATTTTTCTGTACCGAGTGCGGCTACGAATCACCGAAGTGGTTCGGAAAGTGCCCGGGCTGCCAGGAATGGAACTCGATGGTAGAGGAAACGGAAAGCGTAGTCAAAACACAAGGCATGAATGCACCTATTTTTCAGAGTAAAGAAAAGGCGCAATCGATCATAAATATAGAAAGTGACAAGGAGCCCCGTATTCTGACGGGCATCGGTGAGCTTAACCGCGTGCTTGGCGGCGGGATCGTTCCCGGCTCGCTGGTGTTGGTCGGAGGCGACCCCGGAATCGGGAAATCGACACTGCTGCTGCAGACCTCGCATGCCTTGACTACACAAGGGCTGCGCGTGCTGTATATTTCGGGGGAAGAATCTGTGCGGCAGACCAAGCTGCGGGCCGACCGCCTCGGAGCGCTGTCTGCGGAACTGTACGTTCTATGTGAGACGAACATGGAGAGCATTGAGGAAGCGATTGAGCAGATTCAGCCTCAATTTCTGGTCATTGACTCGATCCAGACTGTATTTATGCCGGAGGTAACCAGTGCGCCGGGCAGTGTAGCACAGGTGCGGGAATGTACCACAAGATTCATGCGCATCGCCAAGATCCGGGGGATCGCCACAGTGCTTGTTGGTCATGTAACGAAGGAAGGCGCTATTGCCGGCCCGCGTATGCTGGAGCATATGGTGGATTGTGTCCTTTATTTTGAAGGGGAGCGCCATCATACGTACCGTCTGCTGCGGGCGGTGAAGAACCGCTTCGGCTCCACCAATGAGATTGGGATCTTTGAAATGGGGGAAATCGGACTGACTGAGGTGGAGAACCCGTCGGAGCTGTTTCTGTCTGAGCGCCCGCTCGGAGTGGCCGGGTCAGCGGTGGTAGCCAGCATGGAGGGCACAAGACCCGTTCTTGTTGAATTGCAGGCGCTGGTGGCTTCAACACATTTCCCTTCGCCCCGCAGAATGTGCACAGGTATGGATCATCAACGGATGGCGCTGATCATTGCTGTGCTGGAGAAGCGGATGGGCATGTTCCTGCAGAATCAGGACGCTTACCTCAACGTTGCGGGAGGGGTGAAGCTGGATGAGCCGGCGGTGGATTTGGCTGTCGCTATCAGCATTGCCTCCAGCTTCCGTGATTTTCCGACCAAGCCGTATGATGTGTTTTTCGGGGAGGTAGGGCTTACCGGTGAGGTGAGAGGGGTATCACGCGCAGAGATGCGGGTGAAAGAGGCGGCCAAGCTTGGCTTCCGGCGGGTTATTATGCCCGAGAAGAGTCTGAAGGGCTGGAAGCATCCGCAGGATATCCAGATTATAGGCGTCAGCACAGTAGCACAGGCACTAGCGGTCGCGTTAGATTAGGGGGCACAGGGACATGAAAGAATATAATCCATCAGATAATATGAATGATCTGCTTAGAATGGCTGCACCCGGAACACCCTTCCGGGAAGGGCTGGAGAATGTGCTTCGCGCGAAGACCGGGGCACTGATTGTTGTCGGATATAGTCCGGAGGTCATGGAGGTTGTCGATGGCGGCTTCTCCATTAACTGCGATTTTTCACCAAACTATTTATACGAGCTGGCCAAAATGGACGGAGCGATTATTCTGAGCGAGGATCTGAAGCGGATTCTGTACGCCAATACGCAGCTGATCCCCGATTCCTCCATCTCTTCGATCGAGACAGGAATCCGGCACCGGACGGCAGAACGGGTAGCGAAGCAGACCGGCAAGCTGGTCGTTTCCATTTCCCAGCGCCGTAATATTATTACGCTGTATCAGGGCTCCATCCGTTACGCACTCAAGGAAATTGGTTCGATTCTGGCCAAAGCCAACCAGGCGATTCAGACCCTGGAGAAGTACAGAGCCGTTCTGACACAAGGGCTGACCAACCTGTCCGCTTCTGAATATGAGGGGATTGTGACGGTGGCCGAGGTCGTCGGTGTGATCCAGCGCGTGGAGATGGTGCTGAGAATCAAAATGGAAATTAAGCGTTACATCAACGAGCTTGGCAATGAAGGACGGCTGATCAGTATGCAGATGGAAGAATTGGTTGGAAATACAGAGGAAGAAGCATGGCTGCTGTACAGAGACTATGCCAGAGAAGAGCAGGAGGAGAAGATCCGTGAGATCATTGCCGGGCTGAAGCGCAGCAGCGATGATGAACTGATGGATGACAACCATATTGCCCGCCTGCTGGGCTATTCCTCAACAGCCATTTCCTCCGAAGAAGCTGTAACTCCCCGTGGTTACCGCCTGCTGAACAAGATTCCACGGCTGCCGAATGTGATCATCCACAATTTGGTGGAACGCTTCGAAATGCTGCCTAACCTGATGAAGGCAAGCATAGCTGAGCTTGATGAAGTGGACGGCATTGGCGAGGTCCGCGCACGCAATATTCAGGACGGGCTGAAGCGGCTCCAGAAACAAGTTCTTATTGACAGACAAATGTAAATACCATACAATCACGTAATGTTGCAGTCCCATGCAGTACAAGTAGGAAAATTGAGGTGAAGAAATGATACAAAAATCAATTCCAAGTCTTTTTACGATTGGTAATCTGATGCTTGGAATGTTTGGTATCATGATGGCGTTTGACGGCAAGCTGAGCATGGCCGCTATCATGGTGATTATCGCGATGCTGCTCGATGGGCTGGATGGCCGGATGGCCCGTGCGCTGAAATGTGAGAGTGAATTCGGCAAGGAGCTGGATTCTCTATCCGATGTAGTTTCGTTTGGAGTCGCCCCGGCGCTGATTATGTATTTAACAAGTCTGCAGGAGCTGAATCCTGCACTGGGATGGACCGTCACGGCGATCTTCCCTGTATTCGGAGCCTTACGTCTGGCCCGGTTCAATGTCCGCCCGGGGATTCCGGGATATTTCGTAGGATTGCCGATTCCTGCTGCGGGCGGGGTTCTGGCCACGCTTGCACTTTTCCATAAGGATGTATCTGCACCATTCATGATTATGGCTACCCTGCTGCTGTCGTATCTGATGGTCAGCACAGTGAAGTATCCCAACTTCAAGAAGATTGGTTTTCCCAAAAAAGCGGTTATAGGCGCACCTGTAGTTATCGTGATCGCTGTAGCTGTTGCGGTGGTCTTCCCTGAACAGATTGCCAAGCTGATCTTTGGACTTCTGGCGCTGTACGCCTTATATGGCTTCAGACAGAGCTTAGGGCTGTTTAAGGTCCGCCGGCAACGCCGCCGCAGAAGACGCTCGGAGGATAAGGTATATCATTCCAAGAACGGTTAGCCCTTCTTCAGAACTTATTTCATTCATAGACCGCTATACGCTATATACAAAAGGCATTGCCTTTCCTGAATATCAGGAGAGTGCAATGCCTTTTTGCTGCCTGCGGGAAGGGAAGTATACGGAATAAGGTTCCCCCGGAGCTGGCGGAATGGATGAAGGAGAGCGCGGACGGTCTGCTCAGGACAAGTTGAACAACCCGAGTGTTGCGCATTTCTGCGATTCCTTGGCGACAACCTCGTCCATATTGATAGCAAGCAAATTGCAGAGTGCAGACATGTAGAACAGCTCGCGGCCCAGCTCGGAGCCAATGACCTCGCGGCAGTTCTCACACAGATCCCCTGCCAGATGGGTTCCGGCAAGCTCCTTGGCTTGCTCAAGGCCTAGAGTGGGCTCGAAGACCTGCTTGGTGGCATGCAGCTGAATGCAGCCGCATTCGGTAATGGCTTTGACGACAGCCCGGTTGACGGAAGCACTGCTCTGTCCGTTCTTGGACATGACATCCAGAAGACTACGGTGACGGAGCAGCAGTTCGGAGACTTGATCCTGGAAGGCCTGTAAACTTGGTGCGCTCATTTTCCATTCACCCCTGGGTTCGAATTGAATTCATTATATGCCAGGGTCTCCCTCATTTTCAACCAGGAATAGCAGTTTACGGCAACAGAACCGGACGAAATTCGGGGCTTGCAGAAAAAATAACGCGCCCCCGGATTATCGTCCTAAAAATTGGAACATACTGGTGAGGTATAGAGGATTGATGGATGAATAAAAGGAGGTGCGAGGTTATGTGGAAAAAGTCTGTTTTGATACTTGCCGGGTGTTGTGGAGCCTGGTCCGGTTATTCGCTATATCACGCGGCAGAAAGAGGGTTCCCGGTAGGCCTTGGGAAACTGGAGGATAGCTTGCCTATGGAAGGAAGCATTTTGTTTGCGGTGCTGGGTGCCATTATTTTTCTGATTGCGGGGACTTTATGCGCGGAATGGGCAAGTTCAAAGCTGCGGGAGATGGTTGCGTATTGCTCGCGTATCCCGATGAATGAGCTTGCTGCAGGCGCAGCAGGGCTTACGGGAGGTCTGCTGCTGTCTCTGCTGCTGTATCCCGCTATGTCCTGGCTGGGTAAAGCAGGGGAGCTGCTGCAGGTAGCTGCCACGCTTGCTCTGGGCTATATGGGCCTGCGGATCGGGCTGGAGAAGAAGGAGGAGCTGGCTTCGCTCTGGAACACCGGACGCTGGGCACGCTCTGCTGAACCGGAGGAGCGTGGAACTCAGGAGCATAAAATCCTCGATACCAGCGTGATTATTGACGGGAGGATTGCTGACATCTGTAAAACGGGCTTCATCGAAGGCACGATTGTTATTCCTGAGTTCGTGCTGGAGGAGCTGCAGCATATTGCGGATTCATCGGATCTGCTGAAGCGTAACCGCGGACGCAGAGGGCTTGATATTCTGAATAAGATTCAGAAAGAGCTGGACGTTAAGGTGCTGATCTATGAAGGGGATTTCGAGGAGATCTCAGAAGTGGACAGCAAGCTGGTCAAGCTGGCGAAAGTACTGCACGGCAAGGTCGTCACCAACGACTTTAACCTTAACAAGGTATGCGAGCTGCAGGGAGTGTCGGTGCTGAATATTAATGACTTGGCGAATGCAGTGAAGCCGGTGGTTCTGCCGGGCGAAGAGATCATTGTTCAGGTGATCAAGGACGGCAAAGAACATGGACAAGGCGTAGCCTATCTGGACGATGGCACGATGATTGTGGTGGAGGGCGGCCGGGATTATATCGGCACTACGATGGAGGTTCTGGTGACGAGCGTGCTGCAGACATCGGCAGGACGGATGATTTTTGCCAAACCGAAGCTTCTGGAAAAAGCACAATAAGTTCAGCTGTAGCCTCCGGCAGCACCCTTTCGGGCTTGGAAATGCCAGCCAAACACGTTATGATGGGAGTATACGTGAAAGAAAGACAGGAGCCGAAAGCATGTCAAACAGTGTTGGCGTCGTTATCGTAGCGGCAGGCAGAGGAACCCGGATGGGAACGGCAGAGAGCAAGCAATATTTGCTGCTGCAGGGCAAGCCGATACTCGTGCATACCCTGGAGGTATTCCAGCGGCATAAGCTGATCTCCGAGATTGTGCTCGTCACCGGGGAAGAGGATGTGCAGCGCTGTAAGCAATGGGTACAAGCCTTCAAGCTGGATAAAGTAGCTGCGGTCATTCCCGGGGGAACGGAGCGCCAGCACTCGGTACGCCGCGGACTGGATGAACTTAAGACCCATTGGGTCATGGTTCATGACGGGGTAAGGCCGTTCGTACAGGACAGCGAGATAGAAGCTTGCTACGAGCGGGCGCAGTCCGCCGGAGCGTCGGTGCTTGCAGTACCGGTTAAGGATACGATCAAGCAGGTCGACAGTGAAGGCAAGGTGCTGTCAACGCCGGACCGGCGAAGTCTGTGGGCGATTCAGACCCCGCAGACTTTTCGTTTGTCCGATCTGCTGTCCGCCTATGAGGAGGCAGAGCGGGACGGTTTTCTCGGGACAGATGATTCCAGTCTGGCGGAACGCAGCGGCATTACCGTGTCAGTTGTAGAAGGAAGCTACATGAATATTAAGATCACGACGCCGGAGGACTTGGATTTCGCTGAATTCACAGTAAGAAGCAGGGGAGAGGGACACAGATGATTGCTGTAGGACAAGGATTTGACGTACACCAGCTGGTCGAGGGAAGGCCGTGTATTATCGGCGGAGTGACGATTCCTTATGAGAAGGGGCTGCTGGGGCATTCCGATGCGGATGTGCTGCTGCATGCGGTAAGCGACGCTATACTGGGAGCGCTGGGCCTTGGGGATATCGGCAGACATTTTCCCGATACCGATCCGGCCTTCAAGGATGCAGACAGCCTGAAGCTGCTGGAGCAGGTATGGGCACTTGCGCGTGAGCGCGGATACCGGCTGGGGAATATCGATTCAACCATCATAGCGCAACAACCGAAGATGGCACCTTATATTCCGCAGATGACGGAGATTATTGCCCGCACGCTTGGCGCTGACGTAGCGAAGGTGAATGTAAAAGCAACAACGACCGAGCAGCTTGGCTTCGCAGGGCGCGGAGAGGGAATTGCCGCCCAATCTATTGTTTGTCTGCTGCAAGATGTGATATCATCGTGAGATGGCTTTAGCGTAAGTAAAGGCCTGATTTCAACCAATATGAAGCGGAGGGAAACCCATGGCGGATCAAGTTCGGGTGCGTTACGCACCGAGCCCTACGGGACATTTACATATCGGAAATGCCAGAACAGCCTTGTTTAACTATCTGTTCGCCCGCAATCTGGGCGGCAAATTCATTATCCGGATCGAAGATACGGATCTTAAGCGCAACATTGCAGAAGGTGAAGAGAGCCAGCTGAAGTATTTGAAGTGGCTGGGAATCGATTGGGATGAAAGCGTGGATGTAGGCGGCGAATACGGGCCTTACCGCCAGACTGAACGTCTGGATCTGTACCGTGTCTACTGGCAGGATCTGCTGGACCGCGGCCTGGCTTACCGCTGCTATTGCACAGAGGAAGAGCTGGAGGCTGAACGCGAGGAGCAGACGGCACGCGGCGAAACCCCGCGTTATTCCGGCAAACACCGTAATCTGACCGAGGAGCAGCGCCTGGCCTTTGAGGCAGAGGGACGCGTGGCCAGCATCCGTTTCCTTGTTCCGGAAGACCGCACTTATACCTTCAATGATATCGTAAAAGGCAGCATTTCGTTCAACAGCAAAGAAATGGGTGACTTCGTCATCGTGAAGAAGGACGGTATTCCGACCTATAACTTCGCTGTAGCGGTGGACGACCATCTGATGGCTATCTCCCATGTGCTGCGCGGAGAAGATCATATCTCCAATACCCCGCGCCAGCTCATGATTTATGAGGCACTGGGCTGGGAAGCTCCGCTCTTCGGACATATGACGCTGATTGTCGGCGATGACCATAAGAAGCTGAGCAAACGGAATGAATCGATCATTCAGTTTATTGAACAGTACGATCAGCTCGGCTACCTGCCGGAAGCTCTATTCAACTTCATCACCCTGCTGGGCTGGTCGCCTGAGGGTGAAGAGGAGATCTTCACCAAGGAAGAGCTGATCTCGATCTTTACGGCGGACCGTCTGTCGAAGAGCCCGGCAGTGTTCGATACGAACAAGCTGGCGCATCTGAACAATCACTATATCAAGCATGCCGATCCTAAGCGGATAGCGGCACTTGCCATTCCTCATTTGCAGAAGGCGGGCCGTCTGCCTGAGGTACTCAGTGAGGAGCAGCAGAGCTGGGCGGAGAGCCTGGTTGCGCTGTACCAGGAGCAAATGACAGCTGCGTCGGATATTGTCGCCCTCTCCGAGCTGTTCTTCCGCAGCCACCTGGAGCTGGAGACCGAAGCGGCAGGGGTGCTTGCCGAAGCTCAGGTTCCTGAAGTGCTGTCCGCATTTCTGGCCAAAGTGGAGGCTGCCGAAGATTTCAGCGCCCCGCATATGGCTGTTCTGATCAAGGAAGTGCAGAAGGAGACCGGTCACAAAGGCAAAGCGCTGTTTATGCCGATTCGTGTCGCTCTTACCGGACAGATGCATGGCCGCGACTTGAATGCAACGATTGCGCTGCTTGGCCGCAGCCGGGTGATCGAACGCCTGAAATCACAAATCAAAGGCGCTTAGGGCAGGGACATGCAGGGGGAGAAGACCCTTGTCAGTTCTGCGGCTTTTCGCTAAGATAGAAGGATATAAGAAATAGCTGGGATCAGGAAAAGTAGGCGTATCAGGACAATTACCAGAGAGAATAACCGCTTAAGGGCGAATGCCCTTGCAGGCTGGGAGTTATTCATTTGTCTGCCGCTGAAAATGCACCTGTGAGCTGCATGGTTGAATGTCCCTGTGCGGGGCTGTAGACTGTGCCGGGCTGTCGCCGTTACAGACACCAAGAGGAACACCGGATACAGCGGCTGCGAAGTGTAACAGCTCTGGCATATACGAATGTTCAAGCAGAGTGGGACCGCGGTTAAACGTCTCTGCAGCTATCATGCTGCAGGGGCGTTTTTTGTTGAAATATAAGAATGTAACTTGAAATATAGCATCTCAAAGAAGAGGGGAACCGCGATGTTTAAGCATATCAAGTCGGACATTCGGGCAGTATTCGACAATGATCCCGCTGCCCGCAGCAGGTTCGAGGTCGTCTTCACCTACGCCGGGCTTCATGCGATCTGGGCACACCGGATGGCCCACTCTTTTTATAAACGCCGCTGGTTTACCTTGGCACGCATGGTCTCTCAGATCAGCCGGTTCATGACGGGAGTGGAGATTCATCCGGGCGCGGTCATCGGCAGCCGGTTGTTTATTGACCACGGAATGGGTATTGTCATTGGTGAGACCTGTGAGATTGGCGATGATGTTATTATCTATCAGGGAGTTACACTCGGAGGGACCGGCAAAGAGAAAGGCAAGCGGCACCCTACCGTCGGCAACAATGTAGTCATCGGCTCTGGTGCCAAAGTACTGGGTTCCTTCCGGATCGGCGATAATTCTAATATCGGCTCTAACGCAGTCGTGCTGCGTGAAGTGCCTAACAACAGCACGGTAGTCGGCAATCCCGGGCGTGTAGTCAAGCGTAACGGCGAACGTGTATCCGACCGGCTGGATCATACCAAGATGCCTGACCCGCTAATCGATTCCCTCAAGTTCCTGCAGAAGGAGATTGAGGAGCTAAGAGAAAAGATGGGGGCTGAAGATAAGCAGAAGCAGGAACAGCGGCGGCTCGAAAGCCAGCAATATATCGGCGATTACGAAATTTAAGAGCACCGGCATTTCAGAAATCCGGGGACAATAGAAAGGGTTGGGACAAGAATGGCTTTGCACATTTACAACACAATGACGCGCACGAAGGAAGAATTTGTACCGCAGGAGCCGGATAAGGTGAAGATGTACGTCTGCGGACCCACGGTCTACGGCTATATGCATATCGGGAATGCAAGACCGGTCATTGTTTTTGACATGGTGCGCAACTACCTGGAGACGCTTGGTAATGAGGTCCGCTATCTGACAAATTTCACCGATGTGGATGATAAAATGATCCGCAAGGCGGAGGAGCTGAACATCACAGTAGCCGAGGTTGCCGAAATGTTTATTGCCGCCTACCAGGAGGATCTGGCCGGGCTGGGCGTGAAGCCGGCGACGATGAATCCGCGCGTTACGGAGAGCATGGACACGATTATCGAGTTCATTAAGGAGCTTGAAGACAAAGGCTACGCGTATGAGAACGGCGGAGATGTGTATTACCGTACCGGGAAATTTGCCAATTACGGCAAGCTGTCCCGCCAGAATCT
Source organism: Paenibacillus sp. FSL R7-277 (assembly GCF_000517965.1). Taxonomy (NCBI): domain Bacteria; kingdom Bacillati; phylum Bacillota; class Bacilli; order Caryophanales; family Paenibacillaceae; genus Paenibacillus; species Paenibacillus sp. FSL R7-277. Next base: position 67,974 of record NZ_ASPX01000004.1, on the reverse strand, counting down.
GGAGGAGCTGCGCTTCGGTATCCGTGTCGAGGTGGATTCGCGCAAGGAGAACCAGGAGGATTTCGTACTCTGGAAGGCAGCCAAGCCGGGCGAAGTTCACTGGTCCAGTCCATGGGGAGAGGGCCGTCCAGGCTGGCATATTGAATGCTCGGCGATGGTGCGTGAATATTTGGGTACAACGATCGACATTCACGGCGGCGGAGAGGATTTGAAATTCCCGCATCATGAATGCGAATGTGCCCAGACCGAAGCGCTGACGGGTGAACCGCTGTCGAATTACTGGATGCATAATGCTTTTCTGAATATCGGTGACGAGAAAATGTCAAAGTCGCTGGGGAATGGCCTCCTCGTGAAGGATATCCGCGCGCGCTTCAAGCAGGGTGCTATCCGTTACTTCATGCTATCCAGCCATTACCGCAATCCGCTGAACTTCACCGAGGAAGCACTGCTGTCTGCTGAGAAAAGCGTAGAGCGGATCGCTCTGGCTGAAGGCAATGTGAAGCATCGCCTTGAACTGGCGGCGGAGGGGACAAAGGGTGAAGCAAGTCCGCAGGTTACGGAGCGGCTGGCCGCTATCCTTAGCAGCTTCCATGCGCGGATGCAGGATGATTTCAATACACCGGACGCTATTACGGCGGTGTTCGACTGGGTGAGCCTGGCGAACCTTACGCTTGCTGATCCTGAGGCGAATCCGGCTGACTTCGCCGCGCTGCTGAAGGCTTTTGCCGAGATGAATGCGGTGCTTCGCCTCACGGTAGAGACTGAGGAAGAAGTGGCAAGCGAAGAGGTGGAACGCCTGATTGCAGAGCGTGTGGAAGCGCGCAAGAACAAGAACTGGAGCCGGTCGGATGAAATCCGCGATGAGCTGAATGCGCTGGGAATTCTGCTGGAAGATACTCCACAGGGAATGCGGTGGCGGCGCAAATGAACGGGCTGTTTGATCTGAACCGCGCCTGGTTCCCGTATGAACCCTCTAAGCCTGCCCATCTGCTGCCTCCAATCGTCCTTGCTTATGCAGGTGACGCTATCTACGAAGTTGCAGTCCGGCAGTATCTGATCTCGCTGCCTAATTTGCGCCCCCAGCATCTGCACCGGTCGGCGACCGGACTGGTCTCCGCCAGAGCTCAGAGCAACATTCTTGCTTATCTGGACCCGGTGCTCACCGAGGATGAGAAGGATGTGGTCAGACGGGGGCGCAATGCCAAATCCGGCAGCATTCCCAAAAATGCGGATGTGCTGGAATACCGCCACGCCACTGCTTTTGAATGCATGATCGGCTATTTATATTACACAGGACAGCAAGCGAGAATCCAGGAGCTTGTTCACAGCAGTATCGAATATATGATGCACCGCCCCAAGTGAGTATACAGAACAGGAGATAAAACAATGGAAGAATTGAGAACTGAAGAGGAAATACTGGCAGGCAAGCATTCGGTGCTTGAAGCCCTTAGAGCGGGACGTACACTCAACAAAATATGGATCGCCGAAACTGCACAAAAGCACCTGACCGCACCTATCGTTGCGGAAGCGCGCAAGGCGGGCATTGTCATTCAGCATGTAGACAAGCGCAAGCTGGATCAGCTTGCACCTGGCGTTCAGCACCAGGGAGTGGTGGCGCAAGCGGCGCCTTTTGCCTACACGGAGGTTGCTGATATTCTGGCAATTGCTGAAGCCAAGGGAGAACCGCCGTTTCTGCTCCTGCTGGACGAAATTGAAGATCCGCATAACCTCGGGTCTATCCTGCGTACGGCTGACTGCACAGGTGTGCACGGAGTCATTGTGCCGAAGCGCCGCTCTGCGCAGATTACAGCTACCGTATCCAAGACCTCGGCTGGTGCAGTCGAATATGTGCCTGTGGCCCGCGTAACGAATCTGGGACAGACCATTGATCGGCTGAAGGAGCAGGGAGTCTGGGTAGTCGGCACGGATGTGGATACCGATCAGAATCTGTTCGGATCGGATATTGTCACCGGGCCGGTAGCAGTGGTGATCGGCAATGAGAACAAGGGGATGGGCCGCCTGATCCGTGAGAAATGCGATGTGCTGCTTAAGCTGCCGATGGCCGGAAGAATCAACTCTCTGAATGCTTCAGTAGCAGCGGGCGTAATCATGTACGAGGTACTCCGCCGCCGCCAAGAACAGGGATAACTATGGCAGACTGGCGCGATATCCTGCTCGTGGACGGATACAATATGATCGGCGGCTGGCCGGAGCTTGCGGCATTGTCGCAGACCGGTATGCAGGGGGCACGCGACCGGCTGCTCGATATGCTGGCCGATTATCAGGCATTCTCCGGGCTGCGCGTCATTGCCGTATTCGATGCCTACCGTGTGCCGGGACTGGGCAGGTCGTTTGAACAAGGGAAGATCCAGGTCTTCTTCACCAAGGAGAAGGAAACGGCAGATGAATGCATCGAACGGCTGGTTGGGGAATTCACGCACCGCCGCAGACAGATCTCGGTAGCCACCAGCGATTTTGTGGAGCAGCATGTCGTTTTTGCCCAGGGCGCACTCCGGATTTCAGCCAGGGAACTGAGGCTTGAGATTGAGGAGAACCAGAAGCAGGTGAAGAAGGCGATCGAGCCGGGAAGCGTGAGCGGGACCCGTCACTCGCTTGAAGACAAGCTGCCGCCGGAGACACGTAAACGGCTGGAGGACTGGCGCAGGCAGTAGGACAGGAATAGCAGTTGCCCCTCACGAGAAAATTACATAATATGTTATTGAAGATTGTTTTTGGACAAATCCGGTTGACGGTGTAAGGTAACATAATATATACTGTTCCTATATTTCGAGAAGTAACGATGTGTCTTGCGTTGCAGCCGGGGGGATTCTTGGTGAGTGTCGACCTCAAGGAAATAATGCTGTCCGAGTATGATTTCATAAGTGATGAAGAAATTGTCGAGATCTTCCGTGGTGGCGACAGTGGCGCATTGGAGCATTTAATTAACAAGTACCGTAATTTTGTGCGTGCCAAGGCCCGTTCCTATTTTTTGATCGGGGCAGATCGTGAAGATATTGTGCAGGAAGGCATGATTGGCTTATACAAGGCCATCCGTGACTTCAAGGGTGACAAGCTGTCATCGTTCAAGGCCTTTGCCGAGCTGTGCATCACCCGTCAGATTATAACCGCCATTAAGACCGCTACCCGCCAGAAGCATATTCCGCTTAATTCATATGTCTCGTTAGACAAGCCCATCTATGATGAGGACTCCGACCGGACATTGATGGATGTGATATGCGGAAGTCAGGTGCTGGACCCGGAAGAGCTGATTATCAACCAGGAGGAGTTCATCGGACTGGAAGATAAGATGGCCGAGATTCTGAGTGATCTGGAACGCAAGGTTCTGATGCTCTATCTGGACGGACGGTCCTATCAGGAGATTGCCGAGGATTTGAAGCGGCATGTGAAGTCCATTGACAATGCTTTGCAGCGTGTGAAACGTAAATTGGAAAGATATCTGGAAGTGCGTGACAATTAATGATATAATGACTAGGAAGGCTCGGGACTCGAGTCTTTTTTTAGTGTCCGCTAGATTTGGATACGACGAATTTACAATTGCTGAAAACGTTGGATGATGGCAGGTTTATACACAAGCGGATTGCAGCATAATGATTATGGAAGACAGCTAGCGGTAAAAGAAGAAACAGGATCAAAGATGACTTATGGCATAAGGCTACAGCACCCGGAATTACCCAGTGCGATGGGGGAAACTTTCGTTGACACAGACATTGATATTATGCTAAAGTGTTTTAGGTAGGCCTAAATTCGCGGCTTTTTTTTGAATCAATATCTACGTCTTCTAATTTGATGATTAGAAGTACGTCTTCGGGAGGTGCACATCATGCGGGTAATTATCACTTTGGCTTGTACAAGTTGCAAACAAAGAAACTATGCAACAACCAAAAACAAGCGAAATCACCCCGACCGCTTGGAGATGAAGAAATTTTGCAAGTTCTGTAACGAGCAAACTCCTCATCGCGAAACCAGATAGTCTTTTGGAGGTGTAGTCGGCGTGAAACGTAGTTTCAAGTCTTTGTTTTCCTTTTTCACTGAGAGCTGGAGTGAACTCAAAAAGGTTCGCTGGCCTAGCCGTAAAGAACTGAAGAACTATACATTGATCGTTCTCGGTACAATTGTAGTTATTTCTCTTTACTTCTGGGTTCTGGACATCGGTATTTCCGCTGTGATTGAAGCGATTATTTAGAGAGGTCCCAGGTGGCTTGATATGGAAAAAAGATGGTACGTTGTTCATACCTATTCCGGGTATGAGAATAAGGTCAAGGCCAATTTGGAAAAACGCGTTGAGTCCATGGGCATGGAAGACAAAATATTCCGCGTTCTTGTTCCTATGGAAGAAGAGCTGGTAAACAAGGATGGCAAGAAAAAAACTGTCATGCGCAAAGTTTACCCTGGTTACGTTTTGGTCGAAATGGTTCAGACTGATGATTCCTGGTATGTTGTCCGCAATACACCGGGCGTTACCGGATTTGTCGGTTCAACTGGTTCGGGCTCTAAGCCTACCGCTCTGCTACCCGAAGAGGTTGAACAGATTCTGAAGCATATGGGCATGGTTGAACCTAAAGCGAAGATTGATTTCGAAATTAAGGAATCCGTACGTATTATGGTCGGTCCATTTGCGAATTTTGTGGGCTCCGTGGAAGAAATTTTGGCAGACAAAAGCAAGATCAAGGTACATGTCAACATGTTTGGACGGGAAACCCCGCTGGAGTTGGATTTCACTCAAGTGGAGAAGATATAACAAGCACAAGGGTTTCTTGTGGGAGAATGCTGTTTAGCATTCGAATACCACTATTTACGCAAGGAGGTGTCACTCATGGCTAAAAAAGTTATTAAAATGGTGAAACTGCAGATTCCTGCAGGGAAAGCGAATCCAGCGCCTCCAGTAGGTCCGGCGTTAGGTCAAGCGGGTGTCAACATCATGGCATTCTGTAAGGAATTCAACGCTCGTACTGCCGACCAGGCTGGTCTGATCATCCCGGTTGAAATTACAGTATTTGAAGACCGTTCGTTTACCTTCATCACCAAAACTCCTCCGGCTGCTGTTCTGCTTCGCATCGCTGCAAAAGTAGAAAAAGGCTCCGGTGAACCAAACAAGAAAAAAGTAGCGAAGCTGGGCCGCGCAGCGGTTCGTGAAATCGCTGAAACCAAAATGCCCGATCTGAACGCTGCATCTGTTGAAGCTGCAATGCGTATGGTTGAAGGTACTGCCCGCAGTATGGGAATCACAATCGAAGACTAATATGTATTCGATGAACCGGTCATTCATGACCGCAATATGTGGGAGGAATTTCCGCTAATACCACAAAGGAGGAACATTTCATGGCTAAACATGGTAAGAAGTACCAAGAATCCGCGAAGCTGATCAACAGCGAAGCGACTTACGAGCCTTCAGAAGCTGTAGAGCTTGTGAAAAAGGCGGCAACTGCCAAATTCGACGAAACCGTTGAAGCAGCAGTTCGTCTGGGTGTAGACCCGCGTAAACAAGACCAGGCAGTTCGTGGTGTTGTTGTCCTGCCTCACGGCACAGGCAAAACACAACGCGTGCTTGTATTTGCAAAAGGTGAAAAAGCGAAGGAAGCGGAAGCTGCTGGCGCTGATTTTGTTGGTGATGCTGATATGATCAACAAGATTCAACAGGGCTGGTTCGAATTCGACGTCTGCGTAGCTACACCTGATATGATGAGTGAAGTCGGTAAACTGGGTCGTCTGCTCGGTGGTAAAGGTCTCATGCCTAACCCTAAAGCAGGTACAGTTACTTTCGACGTTACCAAGGCTGTTCAAGAAATCAAAGCCGGTAAGATCGAATACCGTCTTGACAAAGCGGGCCAAATTCACGCGCCAATCGGCAAAGTGTCTTTCAACGCTGAACAACTGAACGAGAACCTTAAAGCTCTTATGGACGCTCTGAACCGTGCGAAACCGGCTGCTGCCAAAGGTGTATACCTTAAAGGCATCGCTATTTCGTCAACAATGGGACCTAGCGCTCGTGTGAACGCGGCTGCTTTCAGATAATTAAAGGTTGACTCCTCGAGTTATCTTTGATAATCTATAACAGTTGTAAACATTAAGGTGATCAATCTTAAATGTGAATATGCTTACCGTAGACAGTAGGTGCCGTAGGGCTTAATTTCCTACCGAGGTGTTGTGATAGAAACAAAAAGTGCCAGGCTCGCCTGATTAACTTTCCGTTTTATCAAGCCTTCGTGAATCTGCGGAGGCTTTTCTAATGCCTGCGTAGGAACGGCGGGGTTTCTCCGGAATAACCGCCGTGACATAAATTTTCAGGAGGTGTATATAATTGGCAAATGCAAAAGTAATCCAAGCTAAACAGGATGCGGTTGATGTTGTGACTGGCAAACTGCAGAACAGTGTCTCCACTGTTGTTGCAGACTACCGCGGATTGAACGTATCGCAAGTGACTGAACTGCGTAAGCAGCTTCGTGAAGCTGGCGTTGAGTTTCAAGTCCTGAAGAACACATTGCTTCGCCGTGCAACTGCGGCAGCTGAGCTGACTGATCTGGACGCTGTCCTGACGGGTCCTACAGCGATCGCATTCAGCGAGACTGATGCGGTAGTAGCAGCTAAGATTCTAAATGACTTCGCTAAGAAGAACGACGCTTTGAAACTGAAAGGCGGCGTTGTAGAAGGTAAAGTTATCGATGCGGACCAACTGAAAGCACTGGCTGAACTGCCATCCCGCGATGGTTTGCTCTCCATGCTGCTTAGCGTGCTTCAAGCTCCAATGCGCAACTTCGCGCTTGCAGTTAAAGCTGTTGCTGAGAAAGAAGAACAAAGCGCGTAAGCCTTTGCTTCCAGCTTCATAATCAAGACCACAAACCAATTCAAATATAATGGAGGTTCAATCATGAGCAAAGAAACAATCTTAGAAGAAATTAAAGGCATGAGCGTACTGGAACTGAACGACCTGGTAAAAGCAATCGAAGAAGAATTCGGCGTAACTGCAGCAGCTCCAGTAGCAGCTGGCGGCGCTGTAGCAGCTGTTGAAGCTGAACAGTCCGAATTCGACGTAATTTTGACAAGCGCTGGCGCTTCCAAAATCAACGTTATCAAAATCGTTCGCGAAATCACAGGTCTTGGCTTGAAAGAAGCTAAAGAAGTTGTAGACAACGCTCCAAAAGCAATCAAAGAAAAAGTAAGCAAAGAAGAAGCCGAAGCTACCAAAGCAAAATTGGAAGAAGCAGGCGCAGCTGTAGAAGTAAAATAAGTTGATTCAATAGGTACTGCCCCGGGGCAGAAGTCATTCTCTCCGGTTTCCGCAACCCCCTTGAACTTGTTCAAGGGGGTTGCTCTATAAGGGAGCCTTGCAGGTATGTGTAGTTCAACGTGAAAGGGAGGATAGTATGTCGCAGCATTATTACTCGCAGCAGCCGGAAGCGCGTCATGACAGACGCAGCATCGATACGGAGCTGAGAGGCAAACGCCTACGCTTTACCAGCGACGCCGGTGTTTTTTCAAAAGGAGATATTGATCATGGCAGCCGTGTTCTGATTGAGGCGATGGAGATTCCGGAGGATGCGAAGGTGCTGGATGTGGGTTGTGGTTACGGGCCTATAGGGATTAGTGCGGCGCATCTCGCTTCCAAGGGACATGTAACGATGATTGATATCAACAGCCGTGCGGTAGAGCTTGCCCGCGAGAATGCGCAGCATAATGGAATCCGCAATGTTACGGTGATGGAAAGTGATGTGCTATCGGCAGTAGAGGGGCAGACCTTCGATGTGATTCTAACCAACCCGCCGATTCGCGCCGGCAAGGCCGTAGTGCATGCGATTTTTGAACAGGCGTATGATCATTTGAATGAGGGCGGTTGTCTGTGGGTTGTCATTCAGAAGAAGCAGGGTGCGCCGTCGGCGGTTGCCAAGCTGGAGAGTATGTTTGCAGTGGTAGAAGAAGTAGGGAAAGACAAGGGCTATAGAATCTTAAAAGCTCAAAAATAAATAATAATACTCATTGACATGCGATGTCCGTAGTGGTATTATTATAAAATGTCAGTATTAAGATAGGCTCCATGTCTTTAGTTTGCTGAAATGTCAAGTGATATATTGTCGCCCGGTAAGCGCATGCCGCACGGCAGGTTTTTGCGAATTCCGTTCTCTATGTTCCTGTCACGGCGAAGGTCGCCGGGGCAATAGATAATAGCGCATGAACTGTAGCCTGGTGACGTATAATACGCACGTTTTGGGCAAATCTACTGGATAAGGAGTATTTTGGCCGTGGATAGATGTGCTCTTTTTTCGAAAGATTTCGATAAGGGGCTTTTCTGTATTTATGGCTGAATCCTTGTGTTATGGTTCCATTATACGGGTCCAAACAAGGGTTCGCAATCAATTTTTAAGTGAGTAGACATGAGGGGTGAGTAAAGTTGGCAGGACATCTTGTTCAGTATGGTCGACGCACTCGGCGGAGCTATGCGAGAATTAACGAGGTACTCGAGGTCCCGAACCTGATCGAGATCCAACAAAAATCTTATGATTGGTTTTTGGAGGAAGGATTGCGGGAAATGTTCCAGGACATCTCGCCGATCCAGGATTTCACAGGGAATTTGGTACTAGAGTTCATTGATTACAGCCTGGGTGAACCGAAGTACACGGTTGACGACGCTAAAGAGCGGGACGTAACATATGCAGCACCTCTGCGTGTGAAGGTGCGTCTCATCAATAAGGAGACCGGTGAGGTTAAAGAGCAGGAAGTGTTCATGGGAGATTTCCCTCTGATGACGGAAACCGGCACTTTTATTATCAATGGTGCGGAACGGGTTATTGTCAGCCAGTTGGTTCGCTCTCCAAGCGTCTATTTCAGCACAAAAGTGGATAAGAACGGCAAAAAAACTTACACCGCCACAGTAATTCCAAATCGCGGAGCCTGGCTGGAGCTTGAGACCGACGCTAAGGACATCATGTATGTCCGTATCGACCGGACTCGTAAGATCCCGGTAACAGTCCTCTTGCGTGCTCTGGGCTTCGGCAGTGATGCTGAAATTCTGGAACTGCTTGGCAATGATGAATATATTCGCAACACGCTGGATAAAGACAACACGGATTCCACGGAGAAGGCGCTTATTGAAATCTACGAGCGTCTGCGTCCGGGCGAACCACCTACACTTGATAATGCCAAGAGCTTGCTCGTCGCACGTTTCTTTGACCCGAAACGTTATGATTTGGCCAATGTAGGCCGTTACAAAATCAACAAAAAGCTGCATATTAAGAATCGTCTGTTCAATCAGCGTCTGGCACAGCCTTTGGTTGATGAATCTACCGGAGAAATCCTGGCAGAATCCGGCCAAATGGTGGACCGCCGCCTGCTTGATGAGCTGATTCCTTATTTCGAGAAGAGTATGGCTGCCAAAAACTACCGTGTAACCGGCGGTGTAATGGACAGCGAAGATATTCCGCTTCAGACCATTGACGTATTCTCGCCAATCGAAGAAGGCCGTATCATCAAACTGATCGCCAATGGCAACATTGATAAATCGGTTAAGCATATTACTCAGGCTGATATTATATCCTCAATCAGCTACTTTATTAATTTGCTGCATGGTATCGGCAACACGGATGATATTGACCATCTGGGTAACCGCCGTCTGCGTTCTGTAGGTGAGCTTCTGCAGAATCAGTTCCGGATCGGTCTATCCCGTATGGAGCGCGTAGTCCGCGAGAGAATGTCGATTCAGGATGCCAATGCGATTACACCGCAGGCGCTGATCAACATCCGTCCGGTTATCGCATCGATCAAAGAGTTCTTCGGCAGTTCGCAGCTGTCCCAGTTCATGGATCAGACGAACCCGCTTGCCGAGCTTACGCATAAGCGCCGTCTGTCTGCACTCGGACCCGGCGGTCTGACTCGTGAACGCGCAGGCTTTGAAGTCCGCGACGTCCATCACAGTCACTATGGCCGTATGTGTCCTATCGAGACTCCAGAAGGTCCGAATATCGGTCTGATCAACTCCTTGTCCACCTTCGCCCGCATCAATGAATACGGCTTTATCGAAGCTCCGTATCGTTGGGTAGATCCGAAGACAGGTAAGGTAACTGAGCAAATCGATTATCTGACTGCCGATGAAGAAGATAACTATGTAGTTGCACAGGCTAATGTACTGATCGATGAGGATGGCTCCTTTAAGGAAGACCAGGTTATCGTTCGTTACAACAAGGATTCAGACAACATCACTACTATGCCTAGCAACCGTGTAGACTACATGGACGTTTCGCCAAAACAGGTCGTATCGGTCGCAACGGCGCTCATCCCGTTCCTTGAGAACGATGACTCCAACCGCGCACTGATGGGATCGAACATGCAGCGTCAGGCCGTTCCGCTTCTTATTCCTAAGGCTCCGCTTGTAGGGACAGGGATGGAGCATAAGTCTGCTAAAGACTCCGGCGTATGTATTGTCTCCAAATATGACGGTATTATCGAACGCTCCTCTGCTAATGAAATCTGGCTGCGCCGTGTTGAGGCAGTTGAAGGCAAGGAAGTCAAAGGCGATATCGTTAAATATAAATTACACAAATTCATGCGTTCGAACCAGGGTACCTGTATTAACCAGCGTCCACTGGCTAAACGTGGGGATATCGTCAAAAAAGGTGACATCCTGGCAGATGGACCTTCCACAGAAATGGGCGAACTTGCGCTTGGCCGCAACGTAGTCGTTGCGTTCATGACTTGGGAAGGCTACAACTACGAGGATGCGATCCTGCTGAGTGAGAAGCTGGTGAAGGAAGATGTATACACTTCGATCCACATCGAGGAATACGAATCCGAAGCCCGTGATACGAAGCTCGGACCTGAAGAGATCACACGTGATATTCCTAACGTCGGTGAAGAGGCGCTCCGCAATCTGGATGAGCGCGGAATTATCCGTATCGGTGCGGAAATCAATGCCGGCGATATTCTGGTAGGTAAGGTTACTCCGAAGGGTGTAACTGAGCTGACTGCTGAGGAACGCCTGCTGCATGCGATCTTCGGTGAGAAGGCCCGTGAAGTTCGTGATACCTCCCTGCGCGTTCCGCATGGTAGTGATGGTATTATCGTTGACGTCAAAGTATTCACACGTGAGAACGGCGATGAGCTGCCTCCTGGCGTGAATCAGCTGGTTCGTGTCTACATCGCCCAGAAGCGTAAAATTTCTGAAGGTGACAAGATGGCCGGACGTCACGGTAACAAGGGTGTCGTTGCCCGTATCCTGCCAGAAGAAGATATGCCGTTCCTTCCTGACGGTACGCCGGTACAGGTTGTCCTGAACCCGCTGGGCGTTCCTTCCCGTATGAACATCGGACAGGTGCTTGAAGTCCATATCGGTATGGCTGCACTGCGTCTGGGTATCCACGTGGCTACTCCGGTATTCGACGGAGCCCGTGAGTATGACGTGTTCGATACGATGGAAGAAGCCGGTATGCAGCGTAATGGTAAGACTGTGCTGTATGACGGACGTACAGGCGAGCGCTTCGAGCGTGAGGTTACTGTCGGCGTCATGCACATGATCAAGCTTGCGCACATGGTTGACGATAAGATTCATGCCCGTTCCACAGGTCCTTACTCACTCGTTACACAACAGCCACTGGGCGGTAAAGCTCAGTTCGGCGGACAGCGTTTCGGGGAGATGGAAGTGTGGGCGCTTGAAGCTTACGGTGCGGCGTATACACTGCAAGAGATTTTGACCGTGAAGTCTGATGATGTGGTCGGCCGTGTGAAAACGTACGAATCCATTGTCAAAGGTGAAAATGTTCCAGAACCGGGTGTACCGGAATCGTTCAAGGTATTGATCAAGGAACTGCAGTCGCTCGGGATGGATGTCAAAATCCTCAGCGGTGACGAGCAGGAGATCGAGATGAAGGAACTGGACGATGAGGACGAGACGTCAGGCGATAAGCTGAGCCTCAATTTGGAAGGCGCAGAAGTTGGCATAGAGTAGTTCACCAGCAAGCCACTAATTTCATTACACAAAGGACCATGCCCTCTGTTGACCTCAGCGTCAAGAGAGGGCTGTGGTACTAAATCAGGATATAGGTTAAGGAGGGTTGCTCCTTGTTGGACGTTAACAATTTTGAATTTATGAAAATCGGGCTCGCTTCCCCGGAAAAAATTCGTTCTTGGTCCCGCGGAGAAGTTAAAAAACCGGAAACCATTAACTATCGTACATTGAAACCGGAAAAAGAGGGTCTCTTTTGCGAACGTATTTTTGGACCGCAAAAGGACTGGGAATGTCACTGTGGTAAATACAAACGCGTCCGTTATAAGGGCGTAGTGTGCGACCGCTGCGGCGTGGAAGTTACCCGCGCTAAAGTCCGCCGCGAACGTATGGGCCACATCGAACTGGCAGCTCCTGTATCTCATATCTGGTATTTCAAAGGTATTCCAAGCCGTATGGGTCTGGCACTGGATATGTCTCCTAGATCGCTCGAAGAGATTATCTACTTTGCATCTTATGTTGTAACTGATCCAGGGGAAACTCCGCTGGAGAAGAAGCAGCTGCTGTCCGAGAAAGAATACCGCAGCTACCGTGAGAAATATGGCTACGGATTCCAGGCCGGCATGGGTGCAGAAGCTGTCAAAAAGCTGCTTCAGGATATCGACATCGATAAAGAACTGGAATTCCTCAAAGAAGAGCTGCGTACCGCTCAAGGCCAGCGCCGCAACCGGGCAATCAAACGTCTGGAAGTCATTGAGGCATTCCGCAACTCCGGCAACAAGCCTGACTGGATGATCATGGATGTACTCCCGGTTATCCCTCCGGAGCTTCGTCCAATGGTTCAGCTTGATGGCGGCCGTTTTGCTACGTCTGACCTTAATGACCTGTACCGCCGTGTAATTAACCGGAACAACCGTCTGAAAAGACTGCTGGACCTCGGCGCGCCTGACATTATCGTTCAGAATGAGAAACGGATGCTTCAGGAAGCTGTAGATGCGCTGATTGACAACGGCCGCCGCGGCCGTCCTGTAACAGGACCAGGTAACCGTCCGCTCAAATCGCTCAGCCATATGCTGAAAGGTAAACAGGGACGTTTCCGCCAGAACTTGCTCGGTAAACGTGTTGACTATTCCGGACGTTCGGTTATCGTCGTAGGACCTTACCTGAAGATGTACCAATGCGGTCTTCCTAAGAAGATGGCACTGGAGCTGTTCAAACCGTTTGTAATGAAAGAACTGGTTAACAAAGGGCTAGCCCACAACATAAAGAGCGCGAAGCGTAAGGTTGAGCGCGTAAGTCCTGAAGTATGGGATGTGCTTGAAGAGGTAATCAGAGAGCATCCGGTTCTGCTGAACCGTGCCCCTACGCTGCATAGACTGGGTATCCAGGCGTTCGAACCAATTCTGGTAGAAGGTCACGCGATCCGTCTTCACCCGCTCGTATGTACGGCTTACAATGCCGACTTTGACGGTGACCAGATGGCGGTACACGTTCCTCTGTCCGCTGAGGCTCAAGCTGAAGCCCGTATTCTCATGCTGGCGTCCGGTAACATCCTGAACCCTAAGGACGGTAAGCCGGTCGTTACCCCTTCCCAGGATATGGTCCTTGGTACGTTCTACCTGACCATGGACAACAAGGAAGAAAAGGGTACCGGGATGATCCTGCGTAACGTGAATGAAGCGGTCTCTGCTTATCAGCGCGGAACTGCAGGTCTGCATGCACGTGTTGCTATTCCTGTTAAGGCTCTGGGTAAAACCAGCTTCACAGAAGCGCAGCAGAATGCTCTGCTGATCACTACTGTGGGTAAGATTATCTTCAACGAAATCTATCCAAGCAGCTTCCCGTATATCAACGAAGCTACCAAAACTAACCTGCTGCAGGGAACTCCTGAGAAGTACTTCATCTATGAAAAGGGTGCGGATGTCCGCGAACTGATCATGGCAGCTCCGGAAGCCAGTGCTGTAGGTAAAGAATATCTGGGCCTCATTATCGCCCGCTGCTTTGAGACGTATCACACCACCAAGACTTCAGTGATTCTGGATAAAATTAAGCAACTCGGCTTTACGTACTCTACACGTTCCGGCGTTACGGTTGCCGTATCGGATGTTATCGTGCCTGAAGAAAAAGCTACCATTCTTAAGGAATCCGAAGCTAAGGTTGATGTGGTTGCGAATCAATACCGCCGTGGTCTGATTACCAATGATGAGCGGTATGACCGCGTTATCGAGATTTGGTCGAAGACCAAGGATGATCTGACTAACGTATTGCTTAAATCAATGGACCGCTTCAACTCCATCATGCTCATGGTCGACTCCAAGGCGCGTGGTAACAAATCGCAGATCACCCAGCTCGGTGGGATGCGTGGTCTGATGGCAACACCTTCGGGCCGAATCTTTGAATTGCCAATCAAAGCGAACTTCCGTGAAGGCCTAACCGTCCTCGAGTACTTTATCTCCACTCACGGAGCGCGTAAAGGTCTGGCCGATACAGCGCTGCGTACAGCGGATTCCGGGTACCTGACACGCCGTCTGGTTGACGTAGCGCAGGATGTTATTGTCCGTGAAGAAGATTGTGGTACTGATAAAGGCTTCATGGTTAGCCGGATTCAGGATGGCAAGGAAGTCATTGAGGATCTCTACGACCGTATTGAAGGCCGTTATTCCTTCGAGACCGTCCGTCATCCTGAGACGAAGGAAATCATCGTTCACCGTAACGATCTGATTGACTCGGATAAGGCTGAAGAAATCGTGAATGCTGGCGTGACCAAGCTGCAGATCCGCTCTGTACTGAGCTGCCGTGCCCGTCACGGTGTCTGCAAGAAGTGCTACGGACGTAACCTGGCAACAGGTAAATTCGTGGAAATCGGGGAGGCTGTCGGTATTATTGCCGCACAATCCATCGGTGAACCGGGAACACAGCTTACCATGCGTACGTTCCATACCGGCGGTGTAGCCGGAGACGATATTACGCAAGGTTTGCCGCGTATCCAGGAGCTGTTTGAAGCCCGTAACCCTAAAGGTCAGGCTACAATCAGTGAGATTGACGGGGTAGTTAAGGAAATCCGCGAAACCAAGGACCGCCGCGAGATCGAAGTCCAGGGTGAAGCAGAGTCCAAAACGTATTCCATCACTTACGGCTCCCGTCTGCGTGTCAGCGAAGGCCAGGAGATTGAGGCCGGCGATGAATTAACAGACGGTTCAATTGACCCTAAAGAAATGCTGCGTATCAAAGGGATCC
This sequence comes from Paenibacillus sp. FSL R7-277, assembly GCF_000517965.1. Classification (NCBI taxonomy): domain Bacteria; kingdom Bacillati; phylum Bacillota; class Bacilli; order Caryophanales; family Paenibacillaceae; genus Paenibacillus; species Paenibacillus sp. FSL R7-277. Next base: position 52,790 of record NZ_ASPX01000004.1, on the reverse strand, counting down.
GCGGGGTACAGAACTACATTCTGCAAGAAGTACAGCGTGTATACCGTAACCAGGGCGTTGAAATCAATGATAAGCACATTGAAGTTATGATCAAGCAGATGCTGCGCAAAATCCGTATTATCGATGCCGGAGATACCAGTCTCCTGCCGGGTGCATTTGCGGATATTCATGAATATGAAGCAGCCAACAAGGAAGCCATTCTTGCCGGAAATGAACCAGCAGTCGCCAAACCGGTTCTGCTCGGGATCACCAAGGCCTCCCTGGAAACTGATTCATTCCTGTCTGCGGCATCCTTCCAGGAAACTACCCGCGTCTTAACAGATGCAGCTATTAAGGGTAAAGTGGATAAGCTGCTCGGTCTGAAAGAGAATGTAATCATCGGTAAGCTGATTCCTGCAGGTACAGGCATGAATCGTTACCGTAATGTGAAGCTGAGCGATCCGAATGCTGAAAGCAGTGAAGAAGCTTTAGAGCCGGTACCCGCTGAATAATTGAATACTCATGGCAAGCAGTATCCGCGTCACGCAGAAATCTGGCGTGACGTGGCTGTCTGCTGTGATTATTAATAAATTTATTGTCGTTTTTCTTGACATCATGTGCTGAGGATGCTAATATGTCTAAGGTGCGTGAGTAGTCTTGTCATTCTTATTCAGTGGAGGTAATGATTTTCATGACTGATGACAGAGGGTTACAGGATGCTCAGGTCAAGATCGGTTCCAAGCAAACCGTCAAGGCGGTGGAGTTGGGCCAAGCCGCAGAAGTCTATGTGGCAGAGGACGGAGATCAACGGCTTACTTCCAGAATTGTAATGCTTTGCAACAAACAAGGTGTGAAGGTCACTTATGTGGACACGATGCTGAATTTGGGCAAGGCCTGCGGTATAGAAGTTGGTGCTGCGATGGCAGCCGTCTTAAAACAATAGCAGCAAGAGAACGTTTTTGTACCGGGGTACACTTCGGCAGCAAGGACTTTTCATTTGTCTTTTTATGAACCACCTGGGTCTGTGGACTTAATGTTTGTAAATTGACTATCATTTCAGGAAGGGGGTGGCACAACATGCCAACTATTAATCAATTGGTTCGTAAAGGCCGTCAAGCCAAAATCGAAAAATCCAAATCTCCCGCTCTTCAAAAAGGGTTCAACGCCCTCAAGCGTGAGGCTACAAATTTGAGCGCTCCGCAGAAACGCGGTGTATGCACTCGTGTAGGCACAATGACTCCACGTAAACCAAACTCAGCACTTCGTAAGTATGCCCGTGTTCGTCTGACGAACCGTCTTGAGGTGACTGCTTACATTCCGGGTATCGGACACAACCTTCAAGAGCACAGTGTAGTATTGCTGCGCGGAGGTAAAGTTAAGGACCTTGCAGGAGTTCGTTACCACATCGTTCGTGGTGCACTGGATACTGCAGGTGTTGCTAACCGGATGCAGGCTCGCTCCAAATATGGTGCGAAACGTCCTAAAGTCAAGAAATAAGATGAGCTTATCAGAATAATAACCATATAAGAAAGGGGGATATCCATGCCACGCAAAGGTCCAGTTACTAAAAGAGATGTATTGCCAGATCCATTGTATAATAGCAAGTTGGTTACTCGTTTGATCAACCGTATTATGCTGGGTGGTAAAAGAGGTGTCGCTCAAAGCATTTTGTACAATTCGTTCAAGTTGATTCAAGAACGTACAGGTAAAGAGCCGATGGAAGTTTTCGAAGCTGCCATCAAGAATATCATGCCTGTATTGGAAGTTAAAGCTCGTCGTGTCGGCGGTGCTAACTACCAAGTACCTATTGAGGTTAAACCTGAAAGACGTACTGCTTTGGGATTACGTTGGCTTGTAAACTACTCACGCAACCGCGGTGAGAAGACTATGGAAGAACGTTTGGCGGCTGAGATTATCGATGCTTCCAACAACACAGGCGCTTCCGTTAAGAAACGTGAAGACACACACAAGATGGCTGAAGCGAACAAAGCGTTTGCTCACTACCGCTGGTAGGATTGCAGTCGTTCAAATAACTTCTATTTTGAAAGGAGATCCATTTCATGGCAAGAGAGTTCTCCTTAAAAAATACACGTAATATCGGGATCATGGCGCATATTGATGCTGGTAAGACTACTACCACTGAGCGGATTCTATTCTACACAGGCCGTACGCACAAAATCGGTGAAGTTCACGAGGGTGCTGCTACAATGGACTGGATGGAACAAGAACAGGAGCGCGGAATCACGATTACTTCCGCTGCTACAACTGCTGCATGGAAGGGTCACCGCATCAATATCATTGATACCCCAGGACACGTTGACTTCACCGTTGAAGTTGAACGTTCCCTGCGTGTATTGGATGGGGCAGTTGGTGTATTTAGTGCGAAAGAGGGCGTAGAACCTCAGTCTGAAACCGTATGGAGACAGGCTGACCGTTACAACGTTCCACGGATCGCATATGTGAACAAAATGGACATTATCGGTGCGGATTTCCTTAACGTTATCGAAACGATGCGTGATCGTCTTCAAGCCAATGCAGTTGCTATTCAACTGCCAATCGGTGCAGAAAATGATTTCGCAGGTATCATCGACCTCGTTGAGCAAAAAGCACATATGTTCAGAGATGATTTGGGCCAAAATATTGAAGTTACGGATATTCCGGAAGAATATTTGGCAAAGGTTGAGGAACTGCGTCTCGAGCTGATCGAGAAAGTTGCTGAACTTGATGAAGATCTGACTATGAAGTACCTGGAAGGCGAAGAAATTACTATTCCGGAAATCAAAGCTGCTCTGCGCAAAGGCGTAGTTGAAGTTAAAATTTTCCCAGTAATTTGCGGCTCTTCCTACCGGAACAAAGGGATTCAGCTTATGCTGGATGCTGTTGTTGATTACTTGCCTTCACCTTTGGATGTACCGGCTATTACGGGTCATCTGGAGGATGGAACAGAAGCGGAACGTCATCCTTCGGATGAAGAGCCATTCGGTGCCTTGGCATTTAAGATCATGACAGACCCTTATGTTGGTAAACTCACGTTCTTCCGTGTATACTCCGGTATCCTGGAATCAGGTTCTTATGTAATTAACGCTACTAAGGGCAAACGTGAGCGTATTGGGCGTATCCTGCAGATGCATGCGAACAGCCGTCAAGAAATCTCCATCGTTTACGCTGGTGATATCGCGGCAGCCGTTGGTCTGAAGGACACTAGCACAGGCGATACACTCTGCGACGAGAAGCATCCGATCATTCTGGAATCCATGAACTTTCCAGATCCGGTTATCGAAATCGCAGTCGAGCCAAAAACCAAAGCTGACCAAGATAAACTGGGTGTTGCTCTCGGAAAGTTGACTGAAGAGGATCCTACTCTTCGTGCTCACACTGATGAAGAAACAGGCCAAACCATCCTGGCAGGTATGGGTGAGCTTCACTTGGACATCATCATCGACCGTATGCGTCGTGAATTCAAAGTAGAAACCAATGTGGGTAAACCGCAGGTTGCCTACCGCGAAACGTTCAAGGCATCTGCCCGCGTAGAAGGCAAGTTTGTTCGCCAATCCGGCGGTCGCGGTCAGTACGGTCACGTATGGGTTGAGTTTGAACCCCTCGAGCCAGGTACTGGCAGCCAATTCGAAAGTAAAGTTGTCGGTGGCTCGGTTCCAAGAGAATACATCGCTCCTGCACTTGCCGGTATTGAAGAGCAAATGAAGAACGGCGTTATTGCAGGCTTCCCGCTTGTTGACGTTAAAGCTACCATCGTAGATGGTTCTTACCATGATGTTGACTCCAACGAAATGGCGTTCAAAATTGCCGGTTCGATGGCGCTTAAAGCTGCAAAAGAAAAATGTCAACCTGCATTGCTTGAGCCAATCATGAAAGTGGAAGTAACTGTTCCTGAGGAATACATGGGCGATGTAATGGGTATGCTGAACTCCCGTCGCGGTAGAATCGAAGGTATGGATTCCCGTGGTGGAGCGCAAATTATCCGTGCGAAGGTGCCTTTGTCCGAAATGTTCGGATACTCCACAACACTCCGTTCCGGTACTCAAGGACGCGGCGTATTCTCAATGGAGCTTTCTCACTATGAAGAAGTACCTAAATCCATTGCTGAAGAAATCGTAGCCAAGAACAAAGGCGGAGAATAAGCTTAATTTTTAACTTGCCGTCCGGGTATAACACTTAAGTCATCTTAGAACTGCAAATAGGCGGACGGCTCAAATATATGGACCCCACAATAAGGAGGAACTGTTCAAATGGCAAAGGCAAAGTTTGAACGTAACAAACCGCACGTTAACATCGGTACTATTGGTCACGTCGACCATGGTAAAACAACTCTGACTGCTGCAATCACAACTGTATTGTCCAAAAAATACGGTGGTGCTGCTGTAGCATTCGACCAAATTGATAAGGCTCCTGAAGAACGCGAACGCGGTATCACTATCTCCACCGCTCACGTTGAATATGAAACTCCTAACCGTCACTACGCTCACGTAGACTGCCCTGGACACGCCGACTATGTTAAAAACATGATCACTGGCGCAGCGCAAATGGACGGAGCGATCCTGGTTGTATCCGCAGCTGACGGCCCTATGCCACAGACTCGTGAACACATCCTGCTGTCCCGTCAAGTAGGCGTTCCTTACATCGTTGTATTCCTGAACAAATGCGACATGGTTGAGGACGAAGAGTTGCTTGAATTGGTTGAAATGGAAGTTCGCGATCTGCTTAGCGAATACGACTTCCCAGGCGATGACACTCCAATCGTTCGTGGATCTGCTCGTGAAGCTCTGCAGAACCCTGATGGCGAGTATGCACAAAAGATCGTTGAAATGTTCGAAACGATCGACACATACATCCCGCTTCCAGAACGTCAGACTGACAAGCCTTTCTTGATGCCTGTCGAAGATGTATTCTCCATCACTGGCCGCGGTACTGTGGCAACTGGTCGCGTAGAACGCGGAACAGTTAAAGTCGGAGAAGAAATCGAAATCGTTGGTATTCACGAAGAAACTAAGAAGTCTGTAGTTACTGGCGTGGAAATGTTCCGCAAATTGCTTGATTCCGCTCAAGCTGGCGACAACATCGGCGCACTCCTGCGTGGTGTTGACCGGAACAACATCGAGCGTGGCCAAGTATTGGCTAAGCCGAACTCCGTTAAGCCACACACTGAGTTCACTGCTCAGATCTACGTTCTGACTAAAGAAGAAGGCGGACGTCACAAACCATTCTTCACTGGTTACCGTCCACAGTTCTACTTCCGTACAACTGACGTAACTGGCATCATCAACCTGCCAGAAGGTACTGAAATGGTTATGCCTGGTGACAACATCACTGTAACTGTTCAGCTGATCTCCCCAATCGCTATTGAAGAAGGTACTAAATTCTCCATTCGCGAAGGCGGACGTACAGTTGGTGCCGGTTCCGTAGCTTCCATCCAGAAATAATTCAGGCTCTATCCGTTAGGATAGACTGAATATAAGTCAGGCCCCCTTCATTTGAAGGGGGCCTGTTTTATTTTATAGATAAGATTGAGAATTAGATTTCCTTCGCATAGTCCGCACTTGGCAACTTGGATAAAACCACATGCAGGCTGGACGGCGATGAACTATTATTCGTATAAGCGAATGACTCGTCACCGGCAATGTAGATGGTCTCTCCTTGGATGAAGGAGAACTCTTCCTCATTAACATGAATGGTACCGTCACCGTGTAAGGCGAGGATATACACATCTGCTCCCGGGTGCTTGTGAACGGGCAGCTTTTGCCCAGGCATGAAATTAAGCACAAATACTACGCTATCGCCTTTTTGGAAAATGATCTTTTTGGTAAAGCGTTCCTCTTGATACTGTACGGCCTCAGCTAGTGTTTTCTTTTCCATTATAAATCCCTGCTTTCATTATATTAGTATTATTTAAAGCTTAACTTCGTACTCGCAGTGCTCATGACCGGTGACATTACATTTGATCTCTTTCACTGAAACCTTGCGGCCGAGAATTCGGCACAGAGCACCTTCAATGATAGCTCCCTCCAGATCACAGACCATTCTTTCATCTTCAAGGGAAGGTAGTCCTTTGCAGAAGCAATCGTCAACAGCGATATTAATTTTGCGCTCATCGGAATGAACAATTCGGGGAATCCCGATTTTGAGCTCCTCAAAGATCTGCAGCAGCTCTTCCACGGAATGGACAGGCAGGCTCTCGCCGATCTTTCTGCCAATGGTCACAGTCGTTCCCTTTCCGCCTAACGGCAATCCCTGGTTCATTCCAATTAGACGGATGGTCCGGAATAGTTCAAGGGGCACCATATTGCCCAGAATTGTTCTATTCATCTGGCGCATGTCCTCAAAAGTGTATTGCTGCAAGCCCATCAACTCCTTTTCTCTCTATGAACCTATTGTATAGACAGCCGGCGCGTTAATCCTTGATATAGATCAAGTTTTATGAAAATTTGTGCGTCCAGTCACCTGGCAGCGCTTCGATCATTGATATGGTGGGATAAGCGACAGTAGAGGAGGAATGATGTATGGAATGCAATACGTGCAGTTCTCATGCCTGTGTGCGCCAGGTTCCGGTATTCAGGAGTTTGTCCGATGAAGAATTGGCTATCATAGAATCAATCACAGAATCCCATTCATATAAAAAGGGTAGCCAAGTTTGCCGAGAAGGGGAGCCGTCTGAAGCCTTGTTTGTGGTGAAGAGCGGGCTTATCAAATTAACGAAGAACAGTAAAGAAGGGAAACAGCATATTGTCCGTTTTCTTTTCCCGGGGGATTATTTCGGTCAGTTTGCCCTGCTTCACAATAAAAATAATGATGTAACGGCGGAGATTATTGAGAGTGGAGTGGTCTGCCGGATGCACCGGAAGGATTTCATTCCCCTGCTGGAGCAGAATGCGGGCCTGGCGTTTAGCTTTCTGTTGTCTGTTAGTGAGCAGCTGCATCTGGCGGAAGAAACAGCAGGGGCACTGCATATGTTTGAAGTGGAAAAACGGTTAGCCCGGCTTCTAGTCTACTTGTACACGAGGAATCTACCAGAATCAGCTCTGACAATGCAAGCTTTAAGACATTCCGTGGATCTCCCATCGGCGCAAAAAGAAGTGGCAGCGATGATCGGCACTACTGCCGAGACCCTAAGCCGTAAGCTGAACAAGCTGGAAGCGCTGAAGATCATCGCTATGCATAAAAGAACCGTGAATATTTTGGAGATGGAGACTCTAATTCAGCTCGCTGAAATCAGTCATTAACAATTTTCAGATAAAACCGTGTATTTTTAAACTTTTTTTCTGGAAAAAGTGATTTGTTTTGCAAAGGCTCTTGCAATATAGCCGCCTATTAGATATAATAATAAATGTTGTTCTGAGACGTTGCGATGATGTGAGAGGTTACTGACACACCCGGCCCCTTTGCCATGAGGTCGACGTCAGAAAATTTTCACGGAGTATGTCCGATAATAAATTGGGCGATAGAAGGAGGGACTAAAATGGCAAAGCAAAAAATTCGTATTCGCTTGAAAGCATACGACCACAGAATTCTTGATCAATCCGCAGAGAAAATCGTTGAAACAGCAAAACGTTCGGGTGCTGGTGTATCCGGGCCGATTCCGCTGCCAACTGAGAAGCAAATCATTACCATTCTCCGTGCGGTACACAAGTACAAGGATTCCCGTGAACAGTTTGAGCAACGGACTCACAAACGTTTGATCGATATTGTGAACCCAACACCACAAACTGTGGATGCCTTGATGCGCTTGGATCTACCGTCCGGTGTAGATATCGAAATCAAATTGTAATTCATTAAGTAATCAGGAAAAGAAAAGAGGTGTCAACATTGAAAGGTATCTTAGGAAAAAAACTCGGTATGACTCAAGTGTTTACTCCAGAAGGTAACGTAATCGCGGTTTCTGTTATCGAAGCTGGACCTTGTGTGGTACTGCAAAAGAAAGACCTGAATATCGACGGATATGAAGCAGTGCAGTTGGGCTTTTCCGATAAAAAGGAAAGTCGCTCCAACAAGCCTGAACAGGGTCACGCCAAAAAGGCAAATGCAACACCTAAGCGCTACGTTCGCGAAATTCGCGGTGTTGACCTCGGGTCACTCGAGGTTGGACAAGAGCTTAAGGCTGACATCTTCGCTGAAGGCGAGTTTGTTGACGTAACAGGTACTTCGAAGGGTAAAGGCTTCCAGGGTAACATCAAACGCTGGGGACAAAGCCGCGGACCAATGGCACACGGATCGCGTTACCACAGAAGACCGGGCTCGATGGGTTCCATCCAGGCTAACCGTGTTCCTAAGGGCAAACGCCTGCCAGGACATATGGGTCACACGACCGTAACGGTTCAAAAGCTTGAAATCATCCGGGTTGACGTAGAACGTAATGTACTGCTGGTTAAAGGCGCTATTCCAGGTCCTAAGAACAGCTTCGTGAAAGTTAAACAAACCGTTAAGAAATAATTACTGAAGAAAGGAGGAACATGAAATGCCAAAAGTAACACTTTTCAATACTAGTGGTAACGAAGTTGGCGAAGTTGAACTGAGTGATTCAGTTTTCGGTATTGAACCGAACGTACATGTGCTGCATGAAGCTGCACTTATGCAAAGAGCTTCCCTTCGTCGCGGTACACATAAAGTAAAAGGACGCTCTGAAGTGCGTGGCGGCGGACGTAAGCCTTGGAAACAAAAAGGTACAGGTCGTGCTCGTCAAGGCTCCATTCGTTCTCCACAATGGAAAGGCGGCGGCGTAGTCTTCGGACCAACACCACGCAGCTATTCCTGGAAATTGCCTAAGAAGGTTCGCCGGTTGGCCATCAAATCCGCGTTGTCCTCAAAAGTGCTTGAGAATGACATCATCGTATTGGATAGCTTGACTCTGAATGCTCCGAAGACGAAAGAATTCGCAGCGATTCTGAACAACCTTAAAGTGGGCAGCAAAGCCCTGATCGTAGCTCCTAGCTATGATGACAACGTAGCACTTTCCGCTCGTAACATCCCTGGGGTGAAATTCGTAGCGGCTGACGGCATCAATGTTCTTGACGTACTGACGTACGACAAACTGATCATCACTAAAGAAGCAGTTCTGAAGGTAGAGGAGGTGTTCGCGTAATGAAAGATCCTCGTGATATAATCAAGCGTCCAGTGATTACGGAACGCACATCCGAATACATGAGCGAACTGAAGTACGCTTTTGAAGTGGATATCCGTGCTAACAAGACCGAAATCAAAAAAGCTGTCGAGGCTATTTTTAAAGTAAAAGTCGTTAGTGTGAACACAATGCGCGTACCTGGTAAACTGAAACGTTACGGCAAATATTCCGGTTATACTCCGGAGTGGAAAAAAGCCATCGTGAAGCTTAGCCCGGACAGCAAACCGCTTGAGTTCTTTGAAGCGGTAGAATAATACTCTTAAAGTAAGGAGGAAACTATAGTGCCAATCAAAAAGTACAAACCGACCTCTCCGGCAAGACGCAACATGTCTGTGTCTACGTTTGAAGAAATTACAACAAACCAGCCAGAGAAATCGTTGCTGTCCCCGCTGTTCAAGCATGCCGGACGCAACAACCAAGGTAAAATTACGGTTCGTCACCATGGCGGCGGACACAAACGTAAATACCGTATCATCGACTTCAAGCGGACTAAAGACGGCATACCAGGTAGCGTTGCTACAATCGAGTATGACCCGAACCGTACTTCCAATATTGCTTTGATCCACTATGCTGATGGAGAGAAACGTTATATCATCGCTCCTAAAGGCCTTAAAGTTGGGGATAAAGTTGAGTCCGGCCCTGCTGCGGACATCAAAATTGGTAACAGCCTTCCGTTGATCAACATCCCGGTAGGTACAGTTATCCACAACATCGAGTTGAAACCAGGCAAAGGCGGACAATTGGTTCGTGCTGCAGGTACTGAAGCTCAGCTGCTGGGTAAAGAAGATAAATACGTATCTGTTCGTTTGAACTCGGGTGAGGTTCGCAGAATCCTCAGCGTTTGCCGTGCGACTATCGGAGCCGTAGGTAACGGAGATCACGAACTGATCAAGATTGGTAAAGCCGGACGCAGCCGCTGGCTCGGACGTCGTCCTGAAGTACGCGGTGTTGTCATGAACCCTAACGATCACCCACACGGTGGTGGTGAAGGCCGCGCTCCTATCGGACGGAAATCGCCAATGTCACCTTGGGGCAAACCAACCCTCGGCTACAAAACGCGTAAGAAAAACAAAGCATCTGATAAATATATCGTTCGCCGCCGCACGAAATAAGACGCTTCAGGCAAGTTAGTTAAGCGCGAAGCGTCGATTCGCGGTTTTGAAGAACCGGATGAAGGGAGGATTCACACATGGGTCGCAGTTTAAAGAAGGGGCCGTTCATCGATGGCTACCTGCTGAAAAAAGTTGAGGATTTGAACGAGTCAGACAAGAAAGTCGTAGTAAAAACCTGGTCCCGTCGCTCAACCATTTTCCCTCAGTTTATCGGACATACGTTTGGTGTATATGACGGCCGCAAACACGTGCCTGTATACGTAACGGAAGATATGGTAGGTCACAAGTTGGGCGAGTTCGCGCCAACACGTACTTACAAAGGCCACGCGGGTGACGATAAGAAAACCAGAAGATAATTAACGTCTTCGTTTGAGAGGAGGGAAAACAATGGAAGCAAAAGCACATGCAAGATCGGTGCGGATTTCCGCTCGTAAAGCGAAACTGGTTGTTGACTTGATTCGCGGCAAGCAAGTGGGGGAAGCAATTGCAATTCTTCGCCACACTCCGAAGTCCGCTTCTCCGGTTGTTGAGAAGCTACTGAACTCGGCGATTGCGAACGCTGAGCATAACTACTCTATGGACGTTAACAGCTTATTCGTAAGCGAAGTTTTCGTTAACCAGGGTCCTACAATGAAACGTTTCCGTCCGCGCGCCATGGGCCGCGCAAGCCGGATCAATAAACGTACCAGCCACATTACTTTGGTGGTATCTGAGAAATAAGGAGGGATAACACGTGGGTCAAAAGGTAAATCCAGTCGGACTCCGAGTCGGTATTATTCGCGATTGGGAATCAAAATGGTATGCAGGCAAAGATTTCGGTACTCTTTTAATGGAAGACGTCAAAATCCGGGAATACCTTAAAGGCAAGTTGAAAGATTCCTCTGTTTCCCGCATCGAGATCGAAAGAGCGGCAAGCCGAGTGAACGTTACAATTCACACTGCCAAGCCAGGTATGGTAATTGGTAAAGGCGGAGCAGAAGTAGAAGTACTTCGCAGCGCAGTTACAACTATCGCCGGCGGTAAGAAAGTACACATCAACATCAATGAAATCAAACACCCTGAACTGGATGCTATTCTTGTTGCTGAAAGCATTGCACAACAGCTGGAACGTCGCGTATCGTTCCGTCGTGCTCTGAAACAAGCGATTCAAAGAACTATGCGTTCCGGCGCAAAGGGAATTAAAACTCAGGTTGGCGGACGTCTTGGCGGCGCTGAGATTGCCCGTTCAGAAGGTTATAGCGAAGGAACAGTTCCACTTCATACGCTTCGTGCTGATATCGATTACGGAACAGCTGAAGCACATACAACTTACGGCCGTATCGGCGTAAAAGTATGGATTTATCGTGGAGAAGTTCTTCCCCCAGCTAAGAAACAAGCTGCTCAGGAAGGAGGCAACTAATCATGTTGGTACCAAAGCGCGTTAAACACCGCAAGCAACAACGCGGTCACATGAAGGGTATGGCAAAAGGCGGAACCGAACTTAACTTCGGCGAATTCGGTTTGCAGGCACTGGAGCCATCTTGGATCACTAACCGTCAGATCGAAGCTGCTCGTATCGCAATGACACGTTACATCAAACGTGGCGGTCAGGTTTGGATCAAGATTTTCCCGGATAAGCCAATCACTCAGAAGCCTCTCGAGGTTCGTATGGGTAGTGGTAAAGGTAACGTTGAGAAGTGGGTAGCTGTAGTTAAACCGGGTAAGATTATGTTCGAACTCGGAGGCGTGTCGGAAGAAATCGCTCGTGAAGCGATGCGTCTTGCCGCTCACAAGCTGCCTGTAAAGACTAAGTTTGTGAAACGTGAAGAATTGGGTGGTGAAGCAAATGAAAGCTAATGAACTTCGCAACTTAACCACTGCTGAGATTGAACAGAAAATCGCCGGATTTAAGGAAGAACTTTTCAATCTCCGTTTCCAATTGGCAACAGGCCAACTGGATAACCCGACTCGGATTCGTGATGTGCGTAAGGAAATAGCTCGTGCTAAAACCGTTATCCATCAAAGAGTACTTGGGATTAGTTAAGTGACGGCGGATGCATAATCCGTAATCAGGAAGGAGGCTAATTATGAGCGAAGAGCGTAATGCACGTAAAGTGCTGATCGGTAAAGTAGTCAGCGACAAAATGGATAAAACCATCGTAATTGCTGTTGAAACCTATAAAAAGCACAATCTGTATCACAAACGCATCAAGTCCACGAAGAAATTCAAGGCACATGATGAAGAGAATGTAGCTAAAATTGGTGATGTCGTGAAAGTCATGGAAACTCGTCCATTGTCGAAGGACAAACGGTGGAGACTGGTTGAAGTGGTAGAAAAAGCGGTAATCATCTAAGACATGAAGCAGATCCCTTTCCGGAAGGAGGAAAATAATAATGATTCAACCATTTACACGTTTGCATGTGGCTGACAACTCTGGTGCGAAGGAACTGATGTGTATCCGCGTACTGGGTGGTACTGGACGCCGTACAGCAGCAATCGGCGATCTGATCGTTTGTTCCGTTAAACAAGCAACACCAGGCGGCGTTGTCAAAAAAGGTGATGTTGTTAGAGCGGTAGTTGTTCGTACAAAACGTTCGGTACGCCGTAAAGATGGATCTTACATCGCATTCGACGAAAATGCAGCTGTTGTTGTCAAAGACGACAGAAGCCCGCGCGGAACACGTATCTTCGGACCAGTTGCTCGCGAACTTCGCGACAAGGACTACATGAAGATCGTTTCCTTGGCACCGGAAGTAATCTAAAAATCCGAGTGATGCTCGGTTGTACTTGAAAAGGTCAGTTATAGGAGGTGTAATCAATGCCTAGAGTTAAAAAAGTTCTGGAATCCCATAACAATAAACTGCACGTGAAAAAAGATGATGTGGTGCTTGTGATCAGCGGGAAAGACAAAGGTAAAAAAGGCCGTGTCATCGCTGCTTATCCTCGTGAAAACCGCGTCCTGGTAGAAGGCGTGAACATGGTGAAGAAACACCAGAAGCCTAACCAGTTGAATCCGCAAGGCGGAATCATCGAGCAGGAAGCTTCGATTCATGTGTCTAACGTAATGCACATTGATCCGAAGAGCGGGAAAGTTACGCGTATCGGCTATAAAGTACTAGATAACGGTAAGAAGGTTCGGGTAGCAAAAAGATCCGGAGAGATTATCGACTAATACAGTCCTAATGAAAGGAGGTAAATCTTCATGGCAGCAAGAATGAAAGAACGTTATCTGAATGAAATCACACCATCTTTGATGCAGAAGTTTAACTACACAACAGTTATGCAAGTGCCTAAGATCGAGAAGATCGTCATCAACATGGGTGTAGGTGACGCTGTTCAAAACTCCAAAGTACTTGACGCTGCAGTTAACGATATGCAACTGATTTCTGGTCAAAAGCCGGTTATCACTAAAGCTAAGAAATCCATCGCCGGTTTCAAACTGCGCGAGAATATGCCGATCGGGGTTAAAGTAACACTGCGCGGCGAGCGTATGTATTACTTCCTGGATAAATTGATCAACGTAACGCTTCCACGCGTTCGTGACTTCCGTGGTATTTCCAGCAAAGCCTTTGATGGCCGTGGTAACTACACACTGGGTCTTAAAGAACAATTGATCTTCCCGGAAATCGAGTATGACAAAGTGGATAAGGTTCGCGGTATGGACATCGTTATTGTAACGACTGCTAAGACGGACGAGGAATCCCGTGAGCTGCTGAATCAGCTGGGAATGCCTTTCACAAAATAAGAATCATCCATTTCTCCGAAAATGTTTAGGAGGTGTCAGTCTAAGTGGCAAAGACTTCAATGAAAGTTAAACAACAACGCGAGCCTAAGTTCAAAGTACGTGCATACACACGTTGCGAGCGTTGCGGTCGTCCACATTCGGTACTGCAAAAGTTCAAAATTTGCAGAATTTGTTTCCGTGAATTAGCTTATAAAGGCCAGATTCCTGGCGTGAAAAAAGCAAGTTGGTAAGAAGTTTATAAACGGGAAGGAGGTTTACACACATGACTATGTCTGATCCTATTGCAGATATGCTTACTCGTATTCGTAACGCCAACACTGTGCGTCACGAGACAGTAGAAATGCCTGCTTCTACTATGAAAAAACAAATCGCGGACATCTTGAAGCGTGAGGGCTTCATCCGTGATGCTGAATTCGTTGAAGATAGCAAACAAGGGATTATCCGTATTTTCCTGAAATACGGCCCAAGCCAGGAGCGCGTTATCACTGGTCTGAAAAGAATCAGTAAACCAGGTCTGCGCGTATACACGAAGAGCAATGAAGTGCCTCGTGTACTCGGTGGCCTTGGAATCGCGATTATCTCCACATCTAAGGGAGTTATGACCGACAAAGAAGCTCGTCAATCTAAATCCGGCGGAGAAGTTGTCTGCTACATTTGGTAATAAACGTCACAAGATAAGGAGGTGCAACACATGTCTCGTATTGGTCGCAAACCAATCGCAGTACCTAGCGGTGTAGATGTCACTTTGGACAACGCCGTTATTACAGTAAAAGGTCCTAAAGGCACTTTGACTCGTGAGCTTCATAAAGACATGAAGATTACAGTTGAAAATAACGAAATCACTGTTGTTCGCCCGTCGGACAACAAATTGCATCGTTCACTTCACGGCACAACCCGCTCCGTTGTCAACAACATGGTGAGTGGTGTGACTGAAGGTTTCTCGAAATCTCTGGAACTGGTTGGGGTCGGATATCGTGCAAGCAAATCCGGAGATAAGATCGTATTGAACGTTGGTTACTCCCACCCGGTTGAAATCACACCGGAAGCGGGTATCGAGTTCGATGTTCCTGCGAACACGAAGATCATCGTTAGAGGGATTGACAAAGAACGCGTTGGCGCTTATGCTGCCAAAATTCGTTCCGTACGTGAACCTGAACCATACAAAGGTAAAGGTATCAAATATGAAGGCGAGCGTATCATCCGCAAGGAAGGTAAAGCTGGTAAGAAGAAATAACCAGCTCTACCTTAATTGTAAGATACCCCGTGCATCTTAAAGTGAAGCTGTTTACGGCAAACTGAAGGGAGTGAAAGGGAAGTCATGATTACAAAAGAGGATAAAAACAAGGCTCGTCTCAAAAGACACCTGCGTGTTCGTAAGAAGATCCAGGGTACTACTGAGCGTCCACGTTTGAATGTGTTCCGTTCTTCGAAACACATCTACGCTCAACTGATCGATGATGTGACTGGCGTTACTATCGTATCGGCCTCCACACTTGATAAGGAATTGAGTGCTACAATCGGAAATGGCGGCAGCGTTGAAGCTGCAAGCAAAGTGGGTCAATTGATCGCTGAGCGCGCCAAAGAAAAGGGTTATGCAGTGGTTGTATTTGACCGCGGTGGATACTTGTACCATGGACGGATTCAGGCTCTGGCTAGCGCAGCTCGCGAAGCTGGTCTTGAATTCTAGAATATTTCTAAAAGGAGGTTAACGACTTGCGTGTAGATCCGAACAGTTTAGAACTGACAGAAAGAGTTGTACACATCAACCGTGTTGCAAAAGTTGTAAAAGGCGGACGCCGTTTCAGCTTTAGTGCACTTGTTGTTGTGGGCGACGGCAACGGCTACGTTGGTGCTGGTATCGGTAAAGCCGGCGAAGTTCCGGATGCCATCCGTAAAGGCATTGAAGACGCCAAGAAAAACCTGATCCACATTCCAATCGTAGGAACTTCGATTCCTCACCTGGTTACTGGACATTTCGGCGCAGGACGCGTTCTGCTGAAACCAGCATCCGAAGGTACCGGCGTTATCGCTGGTGGACCGGTTCGTGCGGTGCTTGAATTGGCAGGCGTTGGCGATATCTTGACAAAATCTTTGGGTTCTTCGAATTCCATGAACATGGTCAATGCTACTCTAGAGGGACTTTCCCGTCTGAAGCGCATTGAAGAGGTCGCGAAGCTTCGCGGCAAATCTGTCGAAGAATTACGCGGTTAAGGAGGGGAACGTCAATGGCTAAATTGCAAATTACCCTCGTACGCAGTGTAATTGGACGTCCAGAAACACAACGTGTTACTGTTAAGACGCTCGGCCTGCGCAAAACCAACTCGTCCGTGGTTCACAACGACACTCCTGCAATTCGCGGGATGATCAACAAAGTGAGCCACTTGCTGTCCGTTACTGAAATTGAAGGCTAATAAGCCTCGCATAAATTAACAAACATAAGGAGGTGCAAACGATGAAGTTACATGAACTTGCTCCAGCTCCTGGATCACGGAAAGAACGCAACCGCGTTGGTCGTGGACCAAGTAGCGGTAACGGTAAAACTTCGGGCCGTGGACACAAAGGTCAAAACTCCCGTTCCGGCGGTGGTGTACGTCCAGGCTTCGAGGGTGGACAAAACCCACTCTATCGTCGTCTGCCTAAACGTGGTTTCGTCAATCCTACCCGTAAAGAGTACGCGATTGTGAACCTGGAAGATCTGAATAGCTTTGCAGAAGGAACAGAAGTAACTCCTGAGCTTTTGCTTGAAACTGGTGTTGTCAGCAACACTAAGAGCGGCATCAAGATTCTCGGCAATGGTGAACTGGCTGTTAAATTGACTGTCAAAGCAAATAAGTTCTCTCAATCTGCGGTAGAGAAAATCGAAGCTGCCGGCGGTAAAACCGAGGTGATCTAATGTTCAAGACGCTTAAGAATATATGGCATGTTGAAGATTTGCGCAAAAAGATCCTGTTTACCCTGTTCGTTCTGATCATTTACCGCATCGGTTCGTTTGTACCGGTTCCCGGTGTGAACAAAGAAGTACTGGAATCAACAAATCAGGGCGGAGACGCTTTGATGGGTCTTTTGAACACCTTCTCGGGCGGAGCGCTCAAAAACTTCTCGATTTTTGCGATCAGCATTTACCCGTATATCACAGCATCCATCATCGTTCAATTGCTTTCGATGGATGTTGTCCCTAAGTTTGCCGAATGGGCTAAGCAAGGGGAACACGGGAAAAAGCAACTGGCGCAAATTACGCGTTACGGCACAGTAGTGCTAGGTTTGATCCAAGCGTTTGCCACATCTATCGGGTTTAACCGGATTTATGGCACTGAGATGATTCCAAATGCAACCTTTGCGGATTACCTGCTTATTGCGATCATATTGACGGCGGGTACATCGTTCTTGATGTGGTTAGGTGAGCAGATCACTGAAAAGGGTATAGGAAACGGGATTTCGATCCTGATTTTTGCGGGAATCGTCGCCGCCTTTCCGGGATATATCACCACTACGGCGCAATCAAGCTTCATTCAGCCGGGTCAGATGTTCCTGAATATTCTTAAAGTCGTTATTGTACTGATCGTGGTTGTTGCGATTATTGTCGGGGTGATCTTTGTTCAACAAGGTATCCGTAAAATCCCTGTACAATATGCCAAGCGCGTAGTCGGTAACAAAATGTACGGTGGACAGAATACGCACATTCCGCTTAAAATTAATGCGGCTGGTGTAATTCCTGTTATCTTCGCCGTTTCACTGCTTCAATTCCCGGTCGTTTTATCGAGCTTCTGGTCCACCCACGCTTGGGCTAAATGGGTCTCGGCCAATCTGGATCATACCAAGCCGCTCGGCATGCTGCTGTATGTAGTCATGATCATCGGATTCACGTTCTTCTATACGTTTGTCCAGATGAACCCGCAGCAAATGGCTGACAATATGAAAAAGAATGGCGGATACATTCCAGGTATACGTCCAGGTAAGGCTACTGAGAAATATCTGACTAGAGTTATGTCGCGTCTGACCATGTCCGGTGCGCTCTTCCTGTCATTAATCTCTGTACTGCCAGTATTATTTGGATCGTTGTCCGGGTTACCGAAGCAAGTGCAGATTGGTGGTACGGCACTGCTGATCGTAATTGGTGTTGCGCTGGATACCATGAAGCAGATCGAGAGCCAATTGATCAAACGCCATTACAAAGGCTTCATCAATAAATAGGCGATAGGTTCCGGAGAAGTACCTAAGGCTTTAAACTTCCCGGTACCTATTGTGCTGTTTCTTGCTTGGTGGCGAACTTTCGGGGGGAGAAGAGAATCGTGAACATATTATTCATGGGCCCTCCTGGGGCAGGCAAGGGAACACAAGCCGCTGTTGTTGTAAAAGAGTTGGGTATTCCTCATATTTCGACTGGTGATGCATTCCGCTTGGCTATTAAGCAAGGCACACCGGTTGGACTTAAGGCCAAATCTTATATTGATCAAGGGTTGCTTGTACCTGATGATGTGACTATTGGAATCGTCGAAGAACGGCTGCAGCAGTCCGATTGCGAAAAAGGTTTTTTATTGGATGGCTTTCCAAGAACCCTTTCGCAAGCGGAAGCGCTGGGAGAAATCCTCAGCCGGCTTGGAACTTCACTGGATCACGTTGTCAACTTGAATGTGGACCGCGGACTGCTGATGGCGCGTCTTACCGGACGCCGGATCTGCTCAGTTTGCGGAACATCCTACCATTTAATTTTCAACCCGCCGAAGCAAGAAGGCGTCTGCGACATTGATGGCGGAGAATTGTATCAGCGTCCGGATGACAACGAAGAAAGTGTAGGCAAGCGTCTGGATGAGTACGATAACAAGACAGCGCCGCTGCTTGCATTTTATGACGATAAAGGTCTTGTGCGTCAGGTCAACGGAGAAAACGAAATCAATGTCGTTTCTTCTGAAATCGTATCTATGCTGCGGGGTTAATGTAATGATCATTTGCAAATCCGAACAGGAACTTGTCTTTATGAGGGAAGCTGGTCGAATTGTTGCCGAGAGTCACCGTCTTATTGCTGAAGCTATCCAGCCAGGCATTACTACCGGTGAGCTCGACAGAATCGCCGATGGGTACATTCGCAGTCAGGGTGCTGTGCCGTCTTTCAAAGGCTACAACGGTTTTCCTGCCAGCATTTGCGCTTCAGTCAACGAACAATTGGTGCACGGATTTCCAGGGAAACGCAAACTGGTAGAAGGCGACATCGTTACGCTGGATATCGGTGCAGAGTACCGTGGTTATCACGGTGATTCCGCCTGGACATACGGGGTGGGCAGCATCTCCGAAGAGGCTCAGCGTCTGCTGGACGTCACGGAAGGCTCCCTGTACGCTGGACTGGCGTTAGTCAAACCGGATGTGCGCTTGTTTACAATCTCCCATGCCATTCAGTCATACATTGAAGACGCCGGATTCTCCGTTGTCCGCGAGTATGTTGGTCATGGCATTGGGGCAGAACTGCATGAAGAACCGCAAATTCCGAACTATGGCATAGCGGACCGCGGACCACGTCTGAAGCCGGGTATGGTACTCGCCATTGAGCCGATGGTTAACGCTGGAGAACGTTATGTCAGAACGCTGGATGATAACTGGACGGTCGTTACGGTAGACGGTTCACTGTGCGCTCACTTCGAGCATACAGTAGCAGTTACACCGGACGGCATGGAAATTTTCACAAAACTGAATGCGTAGGTGATCTTCACGTGAATACTGGGAGCAGCCCGCAGGTTGGTCAAATCGTGAGAATTCTCAAAGGCAAGGATGCCGGAGAGGCTGCCGTTGTTATCGCAGTTGTGGATAGCAGATTTGTATATATTGCTGATGGGGACAAACGTAAGTTTGACAGCCCAAAGAAGAAGAATATTCAGCATTTGGAGCTCATACCCTTCATCAGCAGTGAGATTGTAGACAGTTTGGAAGAAACCGGCCGGGTCACCAACGGAAAGCTGCGGTTTGCAGTGATGAAGTATGGCCAGCCCGCTGGAAAAAGTGCTAATGAGAAAGGAGACTAACTGTGGCTAAGGAAGACGTCATTGAGGTAGAAGGAACGGTTATTGAACCGTTGCCTAACGCAACTTTTAAGGTTGAGCTTGAGAACGGTCATCAAATACTTGCCCATGTGTCCGGGAAATTGCGGATGCACTTTATCCGTATCCTAACCGGAGACAAAGTGGTCGTGCAGTTATCGCCTTATGATTTATCAAAAGGCCGTATAACTTACCGTAAATAGATGGGAACTACAACAAAAGTTTTGCTTCGCAAAACTTTGAGGAGGTAATTAACATGAAGGTAAGACCTTCTGTAAAGCCCATTTGCGAAAAATGCAAAGTCATCCGCCGCAAAGGGACTGTTATGGTAATTTGCGAAAATCCGAAACACAAACAAAAACAAGGTTAAGAAGGGGGTGTAGCGTAAAATGGCTCGTATAGCTGGAGTGGATTTGCCACGTGATAAGCGCGTTGAGATCGCCTTGACTTATATTTTCGGAATCGGTAAAACGACTTCCCAGAAAATTCTTAATGAAACAGGCATTGACGTTAACACACGTGTCCGTGATTTGACGGAAGATGAAGTCAGCAAACTGCGTGAAACGATCGACAAAGAGGTTAAGGTTGAAGGTGACCTTCGTCGTGAAATTTCCTTGAATATTAAGCGTCTTACTGAGATCGGCTGTTACCGCGGTGTTCGTCACCGTCGTGGATTGCCTGTTCGCGGTCAACGTACCAAAACCAATGCTCGTACCCGTAAAGGCCCGCGTCGTACTGTAGCAAACAAAAAGAAATAAGAAGAGGTGATAAGAGACAATGGCTAAACCGAAAAAAGTCGTACGTACGAAACGTCGCGACCGGAAAAATATCGAGTCTGGCGTGGCACATATCCGTTCCACGTTCAATAACACTATCGTTACGATCACGGATCCCCACGGAAATGCAATTTCCTGGGCAAGCTCCGGCGGTCAAGGATTCAAAGGTTCCCGTAAATCGACTCCATTTGCAGCGCAAATGGCAGCCGAAACAGCTGCTAAGGCAGCTATGGAACACGGCATGAAGTCCGTTGAAGTTATGGTTAAAGGACCGGGCGCGGGCCGCGAAGCAGCCATCCGTTCCCTTCAGGCCGCTGGTCTTGAAGTAAACCTCATTAAAGACGTTACTCCAGTTCCTCACAATGGATGCCGTCCGCCGAAGCGTCGCCGCGTTTAGTACAATCAGAATTGTGATTGTGGTATAATTCTGACGCATCTGCTAATAATAGGTGTTTAGGCATACTACATGATACACCTGATGGGGTGACTGTTTCATATAGGAGCGACGTTTGAAGGAGGGGTACACTCGTGATAGAAATCGAAAAGCCGAAGATTGAGACCGTAGAAGCCAATGATGATGGGACCTATGGGAAATTCGTAGTTGAACCGCTGGAACGTGGATATGGCACGACTCTGGGGAACTCGCTTCGCCGGATCCTGCTTTCCTCCCTTCCGGGAGCCGCAGTGACTTCGGTCCAAATTGACGGCGTTCTGCATGAGTTCTCGACCGTTCCCGGCGTAATGGAAGATGTGACGGAAATCATCCTGAACCTTAAAGCTCTGTCTCTGAAGATTCATTCGGATGAAGAGAAAGTGTTCGAGATTGATGCTGAAGGAGAAGGCATCGTTACCGCGGGTGATATCCGTGCGGACAGCGATGTTGAGATCCTGAACCCGGATCTTCATATTGCAACGCTGGGACCTGGCGCGAGACTGCACATGCGCATTTTTGCTGGCCGTGGTCGCGGCTACGTCCAAGCGGACCGGAACAAACGCGACGATCAGCCAATTGGTGTAATTCCAGTTGACTCTATCTACACTCCTATTTCACGTGTGAATTACGGTATTGATAATACCCGTGTTGGTCAAGTGACTAACTACGACAAGTTGACGCTGGAAATTTGGACAGATGGCAGTATCCGACCGGAAGAAGCCGTTAGCCTTGGAGCCAAAATTTTGAACGAGCACCTCGTTCTGTTCGTAGGTCTTACGGATGAAGCGAAAGACGCCGAAATTATGGTTGAAAAAGAAGAAGACAAAAAAGAAAAAGTACTTGAGATGACGATCGAGGAGCTTGATCTTTCTGTCCGTTCCTACAACTGCCTCAAACGTGCCGGTATTAATACCGTGCAAGAGCTGACTACGAAAACTGAAGAAGATATGATGAAGGTTCGTAACCTGGGCCGCAAATCTTTGGAAGAGGTTCAAGAGAAGCTTGAGGAACTTGGTTTGGGACTTCGTACAGAAGAATAGGACCCCGGAGTTCTTGAGACTTGAGTGAAGGAGGGAAAACAAATGGCATACCAAAAATTGGGCCGTGATTCCAGCGCGCGTAAAGCTTTGTTCCGCGATATGGTAACGGATCTGTTCCTATACGAACGTATTCAGACAACAGAAGCCAAAGCGAAGGAAGTTCGTTCCATCGCTGAGAAACTGATCACTAAAGCGAAAAAGGGCGATCTTCATGCTCGCCGTCAAGTAGCTGCATTTGTTCGTCGTGAGACTGTAGATGGTGAACAAGATGCAATCCAAAAATTGTTCTCTGACATTGCTCCACGTTACACAGAGCGTCCAGGCGGATACACTCGTATCCTGAAGCTGGGACCTCGCCGTGGCGATGCTGCGCCTATGGTTTATCTTGAACTGGTAGACCGCGCGTAGTTTCACAAGCCATGATTTCCGGATGTACGCTTTACGTATTTAACGTTATTGTACTGCAGGGCATAGTACCCTGCCGTGCAAATAACCGCGGGAATCACCTTGTATAGAGTAGAAGGAGCTCCCGCCGGGGCTCTTTTTTTTGAGAATAAATTAAGTATATGGACCAACAGGAGAATGAAATGCGCAATCTATTGATGAAAGTCAATTATGACGGTACCCATTATGATGGCTTTCAGACCCAGCCTCAGGGCAATACGATTCAGGACAAGCTGGAGCATGCTATTCAGCATCTGACCGGTGAGACGCTCAAAATCACGGGCTCAGGACGGACTGATGCAGGGGTACATGCTTATGGCCAACCTTTTAACTTCATAACCTCCTCACAGATTCCGCTGGAGCGCTGGTGTCTGGCGCTGAATGCCAGGCTGCCGCAGGATATCGTGGTTACTGAGGCTGCTGAGGTTCCGCT
Organism: Paenibacillus sp. FSL R7-277; assembly: GCF_000517965.1. Classification (NCBI taxonomy): domain Bacteria; kingdom Bacillati; phylum Bacillota; class Bacilli; order Caryophanales; family Paenibacillaceae; genus Paenibacillus; species Paenibacillus sp. FSL R7-277. The sequence continues at coordinate 29,692 of NZ_ASPX01000004.1, read as the reverse complement.
CTCGTTCCACTCCCGTAGAGGGGCGAAGCGTAAAACCTACCGCTACACGATTAACGGCAACCGGTTCCCGGACCCGTTCCAGCGGCGCTGGCAGCATCATCATCCGATGAAGCTGAACGTTCCTGCGATGGAGCTGGGGCTAAGCGCGCTGCTGGGTACCCATGATTACACCTCGTTTGCGTCCAGGAAGTCTACCAAGACTTCGCATGTGCGGACCATTTATGAGGCTTATCTTGAAGTAGACCGCAGCATGTGCCGCCCGGGCTCTCCTGACCAAGGAGTGATCCATACCTATATTACAGGCAGTGGCTTTTTGCAGCATATGGTACGCATTATTATGGGCACGCTGATGCAGGTGGGGCAAGGTAAAATCAGCGCAGATAGAATGCCTGTCATTCTTGCGGCTTGTGATCGTGCAGCGGCCGGACCTACGGCTGTGTCTAAGGGGCTGGCACTCTGGAGTGTGGAATATGACGAGATAGACGACTAAACCGCCGATACTATATTTTTTATGAAAATAAGTACTGATTGTTTAAAAATCGCTTGCGCTTGTCATGTTTATACTGTAATATAAAAGTTGTGTTTTCTTGATGGCTATCCCACAGCCCCGATCAAGGAAATGCCAACAAATAAGTTTTTTAACTCACTAAATTGTAATTCAATCGCGAAACAAGATATACGAAACAGATGATTTTCGTACGAGAACAAGGAGGAAACATTCATGCGTACCACCTACATGGCGAAGCCGAACGAAGTTGAACGCAATTGGCACATCATTGATGCCGAAGGCAAAACACTTGGCCGTTTGGCAAGCGAAGCCGCTGCCCTGATCCGCGGCAAACACAAACCGCAATTCACTCCACACGTTGATACTGGTGATTTCGTAATTGTTATCAACGCTGAGAAGATTCACCTCACAGGTAAGAAAATGCAAAACAAGAAATACTACCGTCACTCGATGCACCCAGGTGGCTTGAAAGTTACCGTTGCGGAAGAACTGCTCAAGACCAAACCTGAGCGTATGATTGAATTCGCAGTTCATGGCATGATTCCTAAGACTCGTCAAGGTAATCACATGAAGCTGAGACTCAAAGTATATGCAGGCGCTGAACATCCACATGCAGCACAAAAACCTGAAGTTTACGAACTTCGCGGATAAGAATAAAGGAGGACAGTTTCATGGCACAAGTACAATACTATGGGACAGGTCGTCGTAAACATTCGGTAGCACGTGTTCGCCTTGTACCGGGTGAAGGACGCATTGTCATTAACAAACGTGAGATGGACGAATATTTCGGTGTTGAAACACTGAAGATGATCGTAAGACAACCTTTGAACCTGACTGAAACTCTGGGCAGCTACGATGTAATCGTACTTGCACATGGTGGCGGCATTTCCGGTCAAGCTGGCGCAATCCGTCACGGGATTTCCCGTGCATTGCTCAAAGTAGACCCTGAATATCGCGGTACGCTGAAGAAAGCCGGCTTCCTGACACGTGACCCACGTATGAAGGAACGTAAGAAATACGGCCTCAAAGCTGCTCGTCGCGCACCTCAGTTCTCGAAACGTTAAGAATCCCTTGTTCTCAAGGAAAAGAAGCTCCTGGCCTATTGGCTGGGAGCTTTGTTTTTGTTACCCCTCACAAAAATCTTCGCACCGTACTCTGATCCGCTTCAAAGATCTGTTCAATATCTCTCATTTGGAGTACAAAGTTACGTTTGGATGAACCATACCGGTGTACAAGCTGGTGAAGCTGTAAGGTAAGCTGTCCATCGAAGCAGATCAGATCTCCCCTTGCGGCTGGCGCAAGTTCGAAATTCCTCAGGGCATCCAGCTCAATTTCGTGAAACCTCTCCTCTAAAGGAATCCTCCATTCAGTTCGTGTAGATAACGTGTGTTGATCAAGACAGACAATAAGCTGATCTGGGCCATCCAAAGTGCTGTGAGGATCATAATAGGCAAAGACTGCTGGCTGATCCGAAGCTTGGCACCATTCCTCATCAGCTTGATAAAAGGCATACGGATGCTCTTTTCTCTTCTTAGGCCACATTTCTCCTTCATACTCCCGACGTAAGATTTGATCAAACCGGATTTTGGCCATATCTATGGGTACACCAAAGAGCTCTGAAATCTGCTGAACTGCAATAGAATATTCATCGGATAAACTGTACGTTTGGAGCATAAAAAAGGGCAAAGTAGCATAAAGAACGAATTTCTCGGCATCCTCCTCCTGAGCTTTGATGAAGGGGACAGGCATTACCGTCTGATTGCCAGCGTGTCTCAGGATGTGGCATAGCTCATGCAGAAAATCAAACCGCTGCTTCATAGGAGAATTCCGATTATCCAGAAGTATATAACGTACACCTAATGAGGACTCATAGGCACGGCTTGTCATCGGCGCATAATTAACAAGCACATCTAACTCCTCTGAAAGCTTAGGAATCGTGATGTCCTCTGGTTGCAGAATCGAATGTGTTATGTAGAGGTCCTCCACGAAATGTTCCAAATGTGTTTTTGTATAATGAATAAACATAATAAACCTCCAAAATAGAATGTATGTTCGTATATATGGATATGCGGAATCAGCCCGTTGGCTGAAACCACGATTTGTACTACTTTTTAATTGGTGTCTGAAGAATTGGCTTTTTTCTTTTCTTGGTCTTTGATGAATTGCCAGAAGGTTAACATTTCGCGTTTACGCTCCTCGGGTGCATCCAGGTAATCCTTGAAAAATAGCCCATGCTCCGGATTGTTTAAAAAAGCTTCAAATTCAGACAACTCAGATAATGATGAAGACGAAGTGTCTTCTGCGCCTCCATTGGCCAGACGATCCATTTCTTCGGTAGTGATCCCTAAAGCACGGCAAACCTTAAGAACATTATCAACAGAAGCTCCTCCGACACCTCGCATTAGAATAGACCTCAGCGTAGTATAAGGAATTCCTGCCTTTTCTGAAAAAGCCTTGGTGTTCAGGCCGGTTTCCTCGATTAATCGCTTTAAGACTTCAGCCCGTTGCACACGCAGTCCTCCTCAAAATCCATCAGTGTATACGCTATTTCGTATTCTTAAGTTTATTGTAAAAGGTTTGAATTCAAATGTAAATATGCATTTTCGTATTATTTCGGGTACAAGGCTTGACATAATGCGTAATTGAGCATATTATGATTTAAAAATACGAAATTGAGTATATTTAAATCTATTTTCGATAAGGGGGGAGTAAACATGTGGTGTATAGAGCAGGAGGATTTGGAACTTCTGGATTCGAATTTTGTGCAAAAACTGCTTCCGGAATATCAAATTTCTTTAAAGAGTGTAGAGCAATTATACAGAAATGCAGATGCGGATGATAAGAAGGTAATCGCCGGAATGGTCAGTGACTGCAAGTATGTGATTGAGTGGCTGAGCAGCGGCCGGCGGCCGGGGAACAAGCGGGGGATTGAACGGCGTGCGGGATATGAGCGGGAAATTCTGTTAGAGCCGGTTCGTATGCAGAACTTTACCGCCGGGTTCAATGCAGTTCCTTCTGAAGGACTCACTGAGGATCAATGTTTTCAATTGGAATATGTATTGGGGCTGTTAAGCAGAAGGGAGCGGGAGTGCTATATGCTGGCTAACGGTGAAGGATTCTCGCATGTTGCTATTGCTGGAATGCTCATGATTTCGGCAGGCAGTGTAAGTGAGTACATCCAGCGGGCACAAAAAAAGATCAGCTCCGTAATGGAGGAGTATAGGTCCCTTATCTAACAAAGTGAGCTTATTATAAATAATTAAATGGGTTTGTCTAGTGAAAGCCCCTAATAAATAGAAGGGAGGTTAACTAACGTAAATAAGGAGGGCGACAGTGACCATCACATTATTAATTTTGGCCATTCAAAAGTTTCTGCAAAAGGAGTTGGCTGATGATACGCAGCCCGTGCCCCCAGTGCAGCTTGGATATCTTTCACCGAATACAAGCGTAAATCCGGTATATCCGGTAATTATGATTCGGCCTGCTGAGGGTGAAGGAGATTCTGGCCAAGGGCAAATTCAAATGAAGCTTCAATTTGGTACTTATTCTGAAGATGACACAGGCCTGGTTGAGCTGCTTAATCTGATGGAGCGGGTACGTATCCTGCTATTGCGCCAGAGAGTTCTTGAACAGAAATTCAGTTTGGAGGCCAGTTGGACATGGAAGCTTGACGAAGAGCACCCTTCAGCAGTCTGGAGGGGCGAACTTACAACAACCTGGGCATTGCCCCAAATTCGACAGGAGGTAGTATTGTGAATTCTATTGAAAATGAAGACCAGAAACAAACCCAGCGGGAGACGATCCGGATTTATCTGGGGCCTAACCTGCGTGGCGGTCAACTGCTGCAATCCACCGTATTCCGTTCAGGTATTCCATCTTATTTAACGCCGTTAATGGCTGAACAGCCGGATGTGGCAGAACTGATTGTACCTGTTGATGAAATGACGGAAGTGCAGGAGCGCATCCTTCAAGCGGGTACCGCTGAATATACAGTCTATCAAAGGCTTCTAGGGAAGGGGAACTAATCAATGGCATTTAAACATGGTGTAAGCATTATTGAACAATCAACTTCGGTTCTGGCTCCGGCAAAAGCAACAAGCGGTATTCCTTTTGCAGTAGGTACGGCTCCGCTCCATCTGGCGACGAAGGCTGTACCCGTTAATACTCCCGTGCTTGTGAATAACTACGCGGAAGCCGTTGCGGCTCTAGGATATAGTGAAGACTGGTCAAAATACACGCTGAGTGAGTTAGTATATTCTCATTTTGCCTTGTACGAGAGAGCTCCAATGATCCTGGTCAATGTGCTTGACCCGGCTATCCATAAGACAACGGTTGCTCCTGAAACGGTGGCAGTCAGTAACCGGCTGGCAACCGTGCAGACCGAAGGCGTGCTGCTGTCAACGCTGGTTGTTAAATCTTCAGATGGCACTTCCACTTATGTGTCCGGTACGGATTACACAGCTGCTTTTGATGAGAATGGTCATGTATTGATTACAACGAAGTCTTCTGGAGCCATTGCAGCAAGTGCAGATCAGCTATCTGTGGGATATGACAAACTGAATCCCGGTGCTGTAGAAGCTGAGGATATCATTGGAGGCGTAACCGCTTCGGGTGAATACACTGGTTTTGAACTGATTCATCAGGCTTACCCGCGTTTCGGGATCCTTCCGGATCTACTGCTGGCCCCGGGCTGGTCGCATTTGCCTGCAGTTGCCGCAGTGATGAAGGCGAAGGCCGGAAATATTAACGGGAATTTCAAAGCGATTGCCCTGACGGATATTGATCCATCCCGATCTTATACAGAGGCCGGTACTTGGAAAGCTAACAATAGCTATACGGGTGCTCTGCAAGTTGCTGCTTACCCGATGCTGACGCTTGGGGATAAAAAATATCATTTTTCCACTCAGCTTGCCGGCCTTATTGCTGCGGCGGATGCCGATAATGGCGGTATCCCTTTTGTATCGCCTTCAAATAAGCCTCTGCAAGCGGATGGCACTGCACTATCCGATGGGACAAGCCAATTCCTCGGAATTGATCAGGCCAGCTTCCTGAATAGTGCAGGCATTGTAACAGCACTTAATTTGGGAACAAGCGGCTGGAAGAGCTGGGGGAACAACACCGCTGCGTATCCGGGCGTAACCGATCCTAAAGATAGCTTTATTCCGGTCCGCCGGATGTTCAATTGGATCGGAAACAGTCTCATTCTGACTTACATGCAGAAGGTGGATGATCCGATGAACAAGCGACTGGTTGCTGCGGTTACGGATTCCGTTAACATTTGGCTGAATGGCCTGACGGCATCAGGAGCACTGCTGGGCGGACGGGTAGACTTCAATGAAGCCGAGAATCCGGTGACAGATCTGATGGCCGGTAAAATTACATTCCATCTGCATCTTACCCCGCCTGGACCAGCACAGGAGATTTCCTTCCTGCTTGAATACGACACAACATATTTAGCTGCGCTGGTAGCGTAGAAGGAGGAGCAATAATGCCAAAAAGATCAGAACGGGTTATTGATTATTCAGTGTACTTGAATGCCGTCGATTACTTGGGAACAGCAACCGCGACTCTGCCGGAAATTACGTACCTGGTAGATACCATCAAAGGGGGCGGGATTGCCGGAGAAATGGCGGCGCCTTCTCCAGGGTATACGGGAGCGATGAGTCTGGCGCTTAAATGGCGTACGATTGAGAATGCAGCAGCCACTCTACTGGCACCCAAGGTCCACACGTTGGATCTGCGTGCTTCCATTCAGACATTCGATACTGCGACAAGCGAATACCGCGAGGTGCCGTTCAAGGTTACTGTTCGGGCGAGACCGCTCGGCTTGACACTCGGTAATCTGGAGACTGGAGCAGCAATGGATACTACCAACAACTTCTCGGTTAACTATCTGAAGGTCACCCTGGATGGTGTTCAGGTACTGGAAATTGATAAGTATAACTACATTCATAAAGTATACGAAGTGGATTACCTTGCGGCTACTAAACAGAATCTTGGTCTATAAGGAGAGAGCATGATGGGAACAAAAGAACTGGAGGAGACCGGAGCGGAAGTATACACTTTCGCCCGGCCCGTCAACTTTGAGGGCGATACGTTTGAAAGCCTGAGTATTGATTTTGACAAGTTAACCGGTGAGGACATCCTTACCTGTGACCGGCAATATCAGATGGAATCTGCCCGTCAATCTGGCGGGGAATTGATTAAAGAGACCAATAAAGCTTATCAGGCTTATATTGTGGCCAGGGCTGCTGGTGTTCATGTGGGGCTGATTAAAGCTCTGCCTGCTAAGGATTTCACAAAACTGACCTTACAGGCACAAAGTTTTTTGCTGCTGTAGGCTGCGGAGACGGCGATGGGATCAAAGACATCGCCGTCTCTTTGGCCATGCTTACCCATACTCCAATCTCCTATTTTCTCGGCCTGCCTGTTGAGGAACTGGGGGATTGGGCAGAGCGGGTGGCGAGAATTAAAGAAGGGAGGTAACTTATGGCAGGTTCAGGTTCAGGCAATCCAAGCAGCATCAGTGAGCTTATTGTCCGGTTGAATGTATTGGTGAATCCAAATGTTCCCCGCTCTGTTGAGGAAGTGGAACAGCAAATTAAGGATTTGGAAGACGTGCTTAAGGGGCTGGCCAGGGCAGGCTACTTCGATCAACTGCGCGGAGATGCTGAGGACGCTGGCGACGAAGCCGAACAACTTGGTGACAAACTTAAGGCTGCTTTCGAAAAAGTGGATTTCTCCATGCTGACTAAAGCGGTTGAACCCCTAAAAGCCGTCTGGACGGCTGTAAATGATTCTGCCGGGGCAATGGCGCAGCTTCAGGCATCAACCGGATTAACCGCCGCTGAGATGAGCGGAATGAAAGAAATCTCCGATAGCCTGTACAGTCAGAATTACGGTAAAAACTTCGAAGATATCGGTGAGGCGGTTGGAACGGTACAGCAAGTTCTGGGCCAAACCGGAGATGAGCTGGAGAAGACCACCCAGACGGCTATGACGTATCGCGATGTTTTTAAGGGGGATATATCAGACTCAGTACAAGCCGTTGACGCGATGATGCAAAAGTTCGGCATCTCTTCAGAGCAGGCCTATAATCTGATGGCCCAAGGTGCGCAGAAGGGCATGAACACATCCGGCGGGCTTCTAAGTGCCGTAGAGAAGTACAGCGCTGACTTCAAGAAGATGGGATATTCTGCTGACGAGATGTTTGAATTATTAAGCTCTGGCATGGACAATGGGGGGAATTCCCTTGAGGGTCTTGCCGGGCTTGTGAAGAAATTCAGCTCCACCGTAAAAGAGGGTTCGGATTCCACAAAGGCCGCTGTCTATGAGCTGTTTGCACCTGAGCAGCTGAATCAATTCAGTGCTGCGCTTGTAAGTGGCGGAACGAAGTCGAAGGAATTCGGCGAATTGGTGAAAGTGGCCGGGAAGAATGGAGCTGTTGCCCTGGTCAAGGATTTGAAGGCGGGCGGAGATTCGGCGAGCAAGGCCATGCTTCAACTGCGCAAGACAATGGGCAATGGGGATGAAATCTTCAAGGGGCTGGCAGACGGGTCTATGACCGGTAAGGATGCCATGAATCAGTTGATTGCGAAACTAAAAGCAATTAAAGATCCGGTTCATCAAGCGGCCCTGGCCAGCGCTATATTCGGGTCTCAGTTTGAGGAGATAGGTAACAAAGCGGTGTTGTCGCTGGGCCAGACTCGGCATCAGTTTGATATGACCCGGCAGACGATGGATGAAGTGTCTGCGATTAAGGATAATACGCTAACCGAGCAGTTTGCAGCCATAGGGCGGGAGTTGATGTCCGGTCTTGTGGTTCCTCTGGGAGAGAGCGTGATGCCTGCACTTCAGGGGTTGACCAGTTGGGCGTCAGACAACAAAGAAGTGCTGATGGTCATCGGTCTCGCTGTTCCTGCTGCGATGCTGGCCACAAAAACAGTGAAGATTGTTCAGGGGTTCTCCACGATCATTAAGGCGGCCAGCGCGGCCAGCGGAGCGGCTGGAGGATTTGCAGGTGCACTGGGATTGCTGACGAATCCCGTAGGTCTCGCTGTTGCCGGTGTCGGACTGGTCACGGCCGGTGTCATCGCCTTCAAAAAGCATCAGGAGGATGCGCGCCAGGAGCTTTTGAATATGGGGGATGTGCTGGGTGAATCCTATGCTAATTATTCAGCGATTGAGGAGGCTAATTCCAAAACCCAGAATCTAATCACTGAGCATGACCGATTGACAGGGAAGATTAAGGATGCAAGAACTCCAGCTGATGAATTGTTAGAAGCCAGACGAAAACTGAAGGATGTAGAGCAAACACTTATCGATATGAATCCTAATATTTTGTCTGCTGAAGGCTCCAAGAATGATAAATTCCGAGAACAGATGGGTCTTGTCGGAGATATTGCCAAAGCCCGAGAAGAAATGGGACGTCGTGAACTAGAACATGAGGCCCTTACTGCACAAGCCAAATTGCCTGAATTGGAGAATAATTATTCAGAGCTGACTCAGAATCTTAAAGATCAAAGTGCCGCCTATGAGGAGATGAAGGTAAAGTATAGGGACTACGTCGTGCTTATGGAGGAGTACAACGAAATAGAATATAGTGATCTCGATCCTAATCAAAAAGGCGAGAAGTTTTTAGCTTTTTCTAAAAAAGCAAGCCAAGTGACTGGGAAAGATTATACAATAATAGATCACTTTGAAGATGACTATTTTAAAATGGAGGAATCCATTAATAAGAAGAACAACCAACTTAAGAAAACAGATAGTGATAGGAAAGAGGCAGAAGATGGTCTGGTCAATTATTATAATACTCAGAAAAAAATAATTGAACTTGATCTTGGTGGTACCTTGCAAGAGCAAGCAGCCAAGTACAAGGATATGTCTGTTGCTGAACAAGATCGATTTAGGCAGGCTCTGGATAAGGTGATGCTTCTTAACGCTGCGCTTGATAAGCTGCCTGCTGAAATGAAAGTGAATTTGCAGCTTATTTGGGAGCAGATAGGGAAAGTTCCGAATGCTACTGGAGTTCCAGGGGGAGAAGGCAAAGAAGGTGTCAAACCGAAAGTGAAACCATACCACCCGCTCTATGGTGGGCCAAGCATTGCAGAATACGCTGAAGGCGGTATCGCATACGTGCCCTCTATTTTTGGTGAGGCTGGCCCTGAAATTGCTATTCCCTTAAACCGCAAGCCCCGGTCGAGGTCTTTGCTTGAGAAGGCAAATGATTTAATGGGGTATAATAATAATTCTGTTAACAATGGGGATATCCATGTAACCTGGGCGCCTAGTGTAACCCTTCAGGGTGGCGATAAATCTGTAGCTGAACAGGTACGGGAGGCTTTAAGGCAGTCTGAGGACGGATTCGAACGCCGGTTCAAGTCGATGCTAGTGCAACAGAGGCGGGTGAGCTTCCAATGATCTATAGAACGGTACAAGGCGATATGTGGGATGGGATTGCTTTTAAAATCTATGGAGATGCCCGTTTCCTGACGCTGCTCCTGAATGCTAATCCGGCACATGCTGCGGTCAGTGTATTCTCAGGCAATATTGTACTAAATGTACCGGAGCTGCCCACAGACATATCCAGTTCACTGCCTCCCTGGCGAAGGGAGTGAAGCATATGGAACTCATGCAGGATGCACGCAGAGCGGTACTCGAGCTGCGCTATAACGGAAAGGACGTTACTCAGGATATCACTAGATCGCTGACAGACTTTCAGTATAATGATGCTGCCTCGGGTTCATTAGATGATCTTACAGTTACGCTTGAGGATAGGGAGCGCAATTGGCAGGGGCCTTGGTCACCAGTTGAAGGCGATCAACTGATTGCTGCCATCCGCACGGTCAACTGGGACAAGCCGGGTGAAGTCAAGAAGCTGCCGCTGGGCACCTTTGAGGTAGACAGTATTGATTTTAGCGGCCCTCCTGATACGATCTCCATTAAGGCGGTCTCGCTTCCTGTTACCTCCGAGGTTCGGATGCAGCGCAGCTCACGCAGCTGGGAGAAAACCAATCTGAAAACAGTAGCCGCCCAAGTGGCCAAACGCGCGAAGCTCAAATTAATCTACGAGGCACAGGACAACCCCTCTTATGATCGGCTGGAGCAGTCGGAGGTGTCGGACTTGGCCTTTTTGCTGAACACAGCTACGCAAGAAGGTATCGCGATTAAAGTATCTTCTGGAAGCCTGGTGCTTTTTGATGAACAGGAATATGAACAAAAAGCAGCGGTGGCCACGATCGTGCGGGGGGAGACTAATGTGACGGATTACAGCTTCGCTTACAATACGGCCTATGCAGCTTATCGGGCATGTACTGTGACGTATACTCCCTCTCAGGGCAAAGAGTCCTTGAAGGCCACGTATACCCCTCAAGGCGCGCCTAAGAGCGGTCCAATTCTTAAGATTAATGAACAGGTCGACTCGCAAGCAGATGCTATGCGGCTGGCCCGTAAAAGGCTCCGGGAAAAGAATAAAGAGGGCGGCAAAGGTACTCTCTCACTTATGGGAGATCTAAGGATGGCCGCAGGACTCACGATTAATATCAAAGGCTGGAAGCGGTTCGACGGTAAATACATTATTGAATCGGCAAGGCACTCAATTGGAAGCAGCGGATATACAACCAGTCTGGACATTCGTAAAGTATTGGGGTGGTGAATGGTGATACTTATTGGCAGGGTATCTACAGCTAATCTGGCAGCCGGAAGTGTCAGGGTTACTTTTGCAGACCGTGATGATATGGTTTCCGGCGAGTTACCGGTTCTAACACCGGGCGGCTGGGGAAAAGGCAATGCAGTACCGTTGCCGGGAGAGCGGGTCGTGTGCGCTTTTTTGAATCATGCGCGTTCCGCTGGCATCTGTTTGGGAACCTACTTTGCGGATGACGGTCAGCCTTCCGGCACCCAGGATCAGCGGGGAGTATGGTTTGAGGATGGCAGCTATGTCTATTATGACCGAACAGCCCAGAAGCTGAATGTTAAGGCAACCGGCGGGGTGCTGATCGAGGGAGACTTGACGGTTACCGGCAAGCTGTCTGCTAGCTCAGTTCATGATGGAGGAGGCAGAACCGGATGAGCAATAAGGGCAGTAATGACCAGAAGCAAGATTATAAGATGAATAAAATTGGCAGTCTAGGCCCGGTGGTCTTTGTCGTTGCGGAAGGCGCCATTCGTACCATAGATGAATTCAAACGCAGCAGCTCCAGCCGGTGGGCGCAGCATGACATTATCGGCAAGAAGCCCAAGAAGGAATTTCTGGGACCGGGCGCAGATTCGGTTTCATTCTCGGTTCATTTCTCGGCGGCGCTTGGCCTTAATCCGCGCAAAGAGCTTGACAGGCTTACCGAGCTGGACCGTGCCGGCAAAGCGATGCCGTTAATCATAGGACGCAAGAATGTCGGGGTTGGGCTATGGGTGATCAGCAGTCTGTCGCAGGATTGGAACAGGCTGGATAGCATCGGCAATGTGCTGGACGCACAGGTCACGATCTCGCTTGAGGAGTATGTGAAATGATGTATACCATTGATATGACTCAGCCTAGCCTGATTGATTTTAGCCCGGTAACAGTAGCAGAGGAAGTGGCTCAGAATATAAGGATGATCCTGGCTACTCCGCTTGGGAGCGCACCGTTGGCCCGTGGAGTTGGTCTGGACTACTCGATTATTGATGAACCGGCATACATCGCTGAATCCCGCCTGACGGCAGCGATCATCACAGCCATTACAGAGGAGGAGCCGCGCGCAATCGTGGCCGATATTTCTTTTCACAAGGATATAGAAGAACAGCTTACAGGCAGCTTGGCCGTTGTATTGAAATATAGCCTGGCAGAGGAGGAGTAGGAATTGGAATATGCTGAATTACCGGATATCCGCTTTTCGGAGGAGGATGCAGCAGCCATACAGCAGAATGTCATCACTGTATATGAAGGCCTTGCCGGACGCACTCTACAGCCTGCCGATCCGGTGCGGCTTTTTTTGTCTTCGCTCGCAGCGGTGATTATCCAGCAAAAGGTGCTGATCAATCAGACAGCCAAAGGGAATTTACTGCGGTATGCCTCCGGAACATTATTGGATCACATGGGGGCTTTTCAAGGATCGAAGCGATTGGAAGCATCAGCGGCAATCGTTACGCTCCAGTTTGTTTTATCCATCCCGCTAGCATCAGCAACCTCGATACCAGCAGGGACACGCGTCGGAGTACAGGGCGGGAAGGGTTCGATATATTTTATAACCATGGAGTACTTGGAGATTCCTCCGGGAGAGACTGCGGGAATGATTAAGGCAAAATGCTCCGAATCGGGGACAACAGGGAACGGGTTCTTGCCCGGGCAGATTAATGTTCTAATGGACCCGCTGCCTTTTGTCCAGTCGGTAACGAATCTGACCACCAGCTCTGGCGGCGCTGCTGCTGAGACAGATGAAGCATTCAAGGAACGCATACGCCATGCGCCGGAATCATATTCAACGGCTGGACCTCAGGGAGCATATGAATTCTGGGCCAAGTCCACATCCTCGGCAATCAAGGATGTTCATGCTTACTCTCCGGCACCCGGGCGAGTTACCGTGGTTCCCTTACTGGCAGAAGGGGAAATTCCAGGGGAAGATGTTCTGAATTCAATTGCCGAGACTTTGGAGGACAGGGGAATCCGGCCACTGACAGATCAGGTAACCGTGAGTGCGCCGCAGCCTGTCAGTTATAATACTGCGCTGACCTATTATATTAGCCGCAGCCGGGCTGCTGAGGTTCCGGGTATCCAGGCGGCAGTATCGGCAGCTGTTGCTGCTTATCAGCTATGGCAGCGCTCCAAGCTTGGCAGGGATATCAACCCGTCAGAACTAATATCCCGTGTTATGGCTGCTGGGGCACTAAGGGTGACGGTAACAGAGCCCGTGTATAAAACCATGTCCGCAACCCAAGTGGCTTTGGCAGGCACAACGGCACTGACTTACGGGGGGCTGGCAGATGATTAATATCCAAACTTTAAGCCTGATCGAGCTGCTGCCGCTTCCTATTCGTAAGGACCCTGCCATGGCTGCGGCTGCGGCTGCGTTAGATATACAGTTGCAAGAGACAACCGCTATGATCGCCGGTCTGAATATATTCGGCCGGTCCGCTGAATGGACGGATGAGGAAACGGATGAACTGGCCTGGCAATTCAAGCCGCCGTATTATGATCCGGCTCTGCCTGTGGAACAGAAGCGGCTGCTGATTCAAAATGCAATTCCTTTTCACAGACACAAAGGGACTGCCAGTGCAGTAGAAGATTTGATCGCCATCCTGTTTGGCCAAGGGGCAGTCGAAGAATGGTGGCAATATGGAGGAGACCCTTATCATTTCCGGGTGGTCACCAACAATGCGGATGTGACTGCTGCACGGGCTCAGGAATTCATTGCCGCTGTCGATGCGGTTAAGAGGTTGTCTGCTGTATTGGATAGCGTCACTATTTCGCAAGCGGAGCCGCTGCCTCTTTATATGGGCGGCTTTTTACATTTCGGGGAACATATTCAGATTTAGGGAGGGAATCATGTGGCAGTATTTGGAGGCATGACACTGACCAATAAAGGTCTTGTGCTGCAGGGGAAAGCCCAAGCGGGGGGCAAGTTGAATTATACCCGCATTGCTGTAGGCGACGGTTCACTTACAGGACAAGCTGTTCCAGCGATGAATGGCCTGATTTCGCAAAAGATCAGTTTGCCGATTACACGAATAACCACACAGCCGCCTAATAAGGCGATTATTGGTTCGGTGCTGCGGAACGCGGATGTCTCTACAGGATTTTACTGGCGTGAAGTAGGAGTCTTCGCACAAGACCCGGATGCGGGGGAAATTCTCTACGCCTACGCTAATGCCGGAGTAACCGCAGACTACATTCCGCCAGGCGGCGGATCAGACATTATCGAGAAAACGTTCGATTGTGTCGTAGTGGTAGGCACAGCCGCCAATATTACCGCAGTCATTGATGAGTCGCTGGTGTTTGCGAAGAAGACCGAACTGGACGCTCTTGCTGACGCCAAGGTGGATAAGGTATCTGGCAAGGGGTTGTCTGCTAATGATTACACCACGGCTGAGAAGAATAAGCTGGCCGGGATCACCGCAGGAGCAGGCGGGGCAGGCACTGCCACGGATGCAGTTATTGGAAACCGGACGATCTCAGATACGACAGCGCCAACAGGAGACAGCGGCACCGTCACCAATCTGCTCGGTTGGCTCGCAAACACAGTCAAATCTATTACCGGTAAATCCTCCTGGCGGACTGCGCCGGCGACAACACTGGAGGCAGCTAAGGCGCATGCGGATGATGCTACCCGGCACCTGACGGCAGCGGATCGGACGGCTTGGAATGCTAAGGAGACAACAGCGGGAGCGCAGGCCAAGGCGGACGTTGCTCAAGCTGCAGCCGCAACGGATGCAAGTACTAAGGCAAATGCCGTTCAGGCTAATCTGACTAACCATGTAGGCAATACGACGGCGCACATCACAGCGTCAGAGCGGTCAGCCTGGAATGCCAAAGCAGATGCTTCCCAATTGGGCCGGGTAGACCTGACACAAACCCTGGGACCGGGCACATCGGTGGTGACGGCGAATCAGAACGGTAGTGAGCTGGAATTGGTGGTGCAGGGGCGGACGCTTACTAATATCGCAGCTAACACAACAGTCAGCTTTATTCCAAATGGAGCATACGCTTTAGTCACTACAGAAAACACTATAAAAAAGTACCAAGGTGTAGATGCAATCAAGGTAACTTACACTGGAACAGTGGGCAGTTCAACGACTGGTTATCAAATTTTGCATCCTAAGATTGATCCAACCAAATATTATGTGTTTGCCGTAGATGTGCAAGTAGTGGATGCAACATCAGGTCGAGCACTGTTTGAATACAGTGGAGGGGGGAATTCTAGTCTCACTGTTGCAGGAGCTTATGTAACCACATTAGGCTCTTGGCAGACTTCTTTTGGAAGAGTTGGCCCAACTGAACTAAATGGACGAACTGGCTTTTATCTTCATCTACAAGTACATGGTAGTGGGGCTAATCAGTCAGCTATTGGAACTGGATTCCGCATGTATGAAGTGTCGAAGTCTGAGTATGACTTGATAGGCACAACAGTGAACGCTTCTAATTTTAATGATTACTATCCGTTTGTCGCGGGCAGGCAGCACGTACAGGGTATTGCAGTGACTAAGCAAGGACGGAACCTGTTACCTGCAATTCCCCCATGGTTGCACGCTAATGCTAAAATAAACGGTCCGTATGATTTTACTCTGTCACCAACTGCTACTTACCAGTCATCAAACATTTATGTTGACGTTCTTCCCAATACCACATATACATTTCGTACAATGGGGGCGGGAGGTAACCTATGGGAGATTAAAGCTGAATCTACTCAAAATGGCGGAGTATCTTTTGTTGCAGGAACGCCACGTACCATAACTACAAAGTCAGATACGTATTCCCTAAGGGTTGAATTCACATCTACATTGACAAGTGGAACGATCAATTGGAAAGAATGGATGCTCGTTGTTGGGGATGCTACCTCCTTGCCTGAGTCATTTACACCAGCGGAGTCGCAGACCGTTATCCTTCCGGTGACGCTGGGGCAAATCGGGGATGTGCGAGACAGTATTTATAACGCAGGTAATGAGTGGATGTATGTGGAGCGGGTGCGAAAAGAATCTCTAAACGGCACACGTTCATGGTTTGTCTATGCTACTGGTACTGGCTATAAAGTAATCACTACTGCGCTGTCAACAATTCACAAGACTGATACTGAAAGAGTAATCAAGTACGATGGAACATTGCTAAAACACTTTTATCCTATAAATGCAGCAGATCAATCATTTTTCAATGCGGCTGGAAGTGTATATTTTAGTGTCAGCGTCTCCGATTCCGGCTGGGGAGATTCATTTGCTCCTTCGGGTACAGAATTAGCAGCGTATCTCTATGGGTACAAGATGAATAACGGGACCTTTGGAACGCCCTATAATGGAAGTGGCACAAAGACCTGGACGCCGATTTCTGCGACCAGCAATACCGGTGCTGTGACATCGGTGCCAACAACACAAGCTCCTGAATTCAATCCCTACACTGTTGATTATCTTCTGGCACAAGCGGCAGCTCCGATTTCCGTCCCGAACACCGAAGGAAGCATTACCCTGCATCCTGGAGGTAATCAGATCAGTGTGGAGACTGGGGTTATTCAGCGTGAATCCGTTGTTCCTAAGTTGGATTCGGGAAGATATTATGTTCTATCAGCAACACCACCAGGAACATACTGGGGAGCAGCCCGTTTAAGCAAAGAATCATCTAAAATGTTAGCGATTTATAAAGGTGCTGGCATTGACAACAAGTGGAGGTTCACAACACCGAGTAATGTCGCCGTTGCTTCACTTGCTCCAGAAGATTTCGACCCAAAAGCGGCCTACTACGTAACCTATATAGCCCGTGATAAATACGCTTTGACTACCAATGTCACAGAGACCGCTGCGACCTGGCGGACGGGCCTGGGCGGCGTGGTTTCCGATGTGGTCCAGAGTGTCGCGGAGCTGCGGCAGGATAATGACCGGCAGGACTTTGCTGATGATTATATCGAGGCCAAAGTCGATAATCTGTGGAGGGGTATTTCGGACGCTTCAGCGCTGCCAGACGCCATTCAAAAGTTTAAACTGACTGAGAGTGGAGGATGGGCCAAAAGGTATACAGGGACGTTGAATAGCTTGAGCACCCCAGGCTACTACTATATACCTAGTACACCTTCAGATGCGCCTAGTGGCTATACGGGTTCAGGTATTCTAGAGATACTCAGATTAGCAGATAGCACAGCAAATGTAATTCAAAGACTGACCATTTACGGAGCAGGGAGAGTATTTACTAGAGGCGGGGGGCAAGCTGGCGGCTGGGGAGCTTGGCAGGAAACCGGAATGAAGGCGTCACAGTTAGCCAATAACACGGATTTAAACACTCTGCCGGAAGGAGAGTACTTTGCTGCAAGCAATGCATCTGCTGCAACTCATATAAATATGCCTGCTGAGGTTGCGGGAGTATCGTACACCTTGAAGGTTTCAAGGAATGTTGGAGACGGGGTGACACAACTATTAACGACTTATCTAGTAAGTTCTCCAAGAATGTTTGTTCGGAGCAATTACAATGGATTATACGGGGCTTGGTACGAGATTGAGACCACTCGTACTAAGAATGCTGCTGGAGGATATGCCGGGCTAGACAGTTCTGCAGACATAGCTCTTTCTGTCATTCCCGATGTGGTCCAGAAGTACAGCCTCACCAAAGATGATGGAAAGGCTCTGACTATTCCGGCTGGAACCGACCTGAATACGCTCCTTACCATAGGCTTCTACACTGGCAATAATCTTGTTAATGCGCCGGGAGGCTCCGCTCAATGGTTCCATATACTGGTACAGACCCATTCTGGGGCATCCGATGGTACCGCTTATGTTGTACAACGGTTAATAAGCCTGACTGATGCAGGTACGCCAGTGGAGTGGATCAGACGAAGAGCTAATACTGTTTGGCAGCCCTGGGCTTCAATCCCAAACAGCAGTCTGTACAATGTTGCAAACGGAATAGCGGGTTTAACCTCCAGCGCTGTTTTACCGGACAACATCATACCACAGTCTATTACCAGAAGAGTACCATTGACGAACCAGCTACAGAAAAGTTCATACTACCGATCCGTTGTAGCGTTGTGCGAGCTAACAAACACGAATCCAAGCTACAATTCTTATAGCAATGGGTTGTTAACTATGCATCGTGGTAACGGTCTGAGCGGACAAGTAACGGCGCTTGTGAATGCAGAGAAACGGTATAATACAACGACCATGAACTATTCTGCGTTTCGTATAGGCACGACAGCGCAGGTGTTCCGCCCATGCACCTTCACATATAACGGTGTTAAGTATGGCGGCATCGACTTGTACATTACAGATGCAGAGTTTTCCTTTGTGGAGTTCAATGGGGCGACCAACTTTGGTATATTTGCAGTAGATTACTACAATAATCAGACGTCAACTAAGCTAAATTCCGAGATATTTGATTCCTTAAACACGACAACGGACCATACGTATATTAACGACATTAGCTTAAATGGGTCGGGATTAAACGCTGAACGTGTTGCAGGAAAAACCTTGGCCGAAGTGGTTCAGGGTTCTTTGTCCTACCTTGGTACCCTCGCGGGCAGCTCGCCTAATTACACCTGCACAGCAAATCCACCAATTGCGGCGCTTGCACCTGGGCAGCGGCTATCCTTTAAGGCCTTGTCATCCACCTCCGGCCCGATTACGCTCAACGTCAACGGCCTGGGAGCCAAGTCCATTAAAAAGCCAAACGGTAATAACCCGCCTTTGGTGCAGGGCGGAGTGTACACAGTGGTGTATGATGGAACGGCTTTTATCTTACAGGGTGAAGGGGGTGAGTATGGAACTGCCGAAGCAGCCCAGGTATTAACCGGCTATACCGTGGGGAGGGAGTCCGGTGTGGTGAACGGCGCGATGCCCAATAGATCAGCCGAGAATAACAATATCCCACCACTGGCTACCGCGTACTGGAAACCTTGGGACGGTGGACAACCAGAGGCTATGATTCATTTAAGACCTCCTGATGGTTACTACAATGGATCAACTTGGGTATCCGTTATTGTACCTGATTTGTTAGCGCAAAATTTGCCGGCAGATAAAAACGTCCTTGGTATGCAGGGGGCTATCCCACGCCGAGGCGCTTATACTGATTCTTCATCAACTGGCTGGGATGGCAACTACATGTATGTACGGATACCACAAGGTGTTTACCAGGACAACAGCGGATTGGGAACACCCGAAATCAGAGTCAGCGCTGCCCAGGCCCGGGCAGACGGCAATATCATTGCAAGGAATATCCGCGCAGGTGTCTGGGTGTATGGAATAGTTGGGACGTTGAAAGAAGGAAAGCAAGTAGATTCTTACGGGGACGGGCGCCCAGTATTAGGCGCTTTTCTACTAACCTCAACAGGACCTGCGACAGCCGTTGTTATATACTTTCAGATTAGCGGGATAGTTTATAGGGCTGTATACGATGAATACAATGTCGGCGGAGCAAACGAAAAGGCATATCGAGTAGATGGTGCCGGGTATGTAAGGATACAATGGTGGACTGGCAGTAATGTCGGGTTTAAATTCCCGGATGGTCAAAGTGCAGATGATGTTCACCAACCGTTTATTTTTGTTGCTAAATAAAAGGAGGTATTATCGTGCAAATCGGAATGAAAATCTATTATGACAAGGCAACCGGCAATATAATCCACAATACAGGAGAGTATGTCGGCCGGGGCCATGTTGAGACCACTGAGGACCAGGACTTCGCCAGCATCAAGGAGCTGGCCCAGCGCGTCCGGGAAACGGTCGGTGTGGTCAAGCTGCAATACGGCCAGTACTCCCGGGAGTTTGCGCAGTGCGACAGCTACCGGGTGGACCCGGAGACAGGTGAATTGTTGTTTACGTATCTTAACGAGCCGAACCCATTGGAGGGCCGCATGGCTGCTGTGGAGGCTGGAGCGGTGGACACCACGAAGCAGCTTGAAAATGCACTGTCACGGCTGAACGAGACTGAGGCGCAGCTGATGGATACACAGGTTGCATTGGCAGAGAGCTATGAAGAGCTTCAGGCTGCAAAGGTTGAACTGCAAGTCACCAAACAGGAAACGGTTGATGCCCAGGTAGCAATCACTGAGTTGTACGAACTGGTAATGGGCGGGCAGCAGCCGGAATCGCCCGTAGAGGGAGGTGAGACAGACAATGGCTAAGATATATGCAAACCTGATCAATAAGGGGATCAAGATGTTGGTACAGGTGCCTGAGAGCATTCGCGCCGATGTGGCCGCTCTGTTGGAGAGAGAAAATAAATAAGTCATAGCGTGCATTAGGTGTGAACTTGCATCAGGGGGCTATATCCAATGGTCTTCTTATTCCTCTAGAATATAATGAGAATTCTCAGTTAAAAGTCCCGAGGAAGACAGTAAGAATATTTATGTTATAACTTTTTCGTTCAATGAGAATGGAAAAGTAAAATCAATAGGGTTAAGCGATGCCTTTGCTATGCAAACCTTTAAATGAAAAATTTAAGTTTCGAAATATCTTAACGGCCTCTCCAGAAACGGAGAGGTCTTTTTTTGTCTTAAACCAAGTTAATCTTGATCAGGGTTAAATTCCACTCCAAACTTTATTCCAACTTGAACAAAACCCATTGACTTCGCCGGATAAACGGATATACTATATCTTATAGAATTAGTCGGGATTAACCTCGTAGGTTTCGATCTTGACGATATCCGGATGGAGGAAACTAAGATGAACCTGCTCGAGAAAGAGGATTTAATCAAAGTGAAAGCGGAAGAGCTGGAGAATGCTTCTCCCGAGGAGATTATCCGCTGGGCGGTGGAGACCTTTCCGAATATAACCTTTGCCTGCAGCTTCGGGGCGGAGGATGTAGTGCTGGTGGATATGATCCAGAAGGTGAGTCCTTCGACAGATGTGTTCTATCTAGATACGGATTATCATTTCAAGGAAACCTATGAGACTAGAGATATTATGGCTGATAAGTACGGGATGGAATTCGTCCGGGTATCTCCGCAGATTACGGTGGAGGAGCAGGCCTTGCAGTATGGGGAGGCCCTATGGAATACTGACCCTAACCAGTGCTGCGCGATCCGTAAGGTAGAACCGCTGACCCGTATTCTCTCACAATACGACGCTTGGATTACCGGGATTCGCCGGGACCAAGCCCCTACCCGGGCCAATGCGAAGAAGATAGAATATGATAATAAGTTCGGGCTGGTCAAGTTCAATCCGATTGCGAACTGGACTACAGAGGATGTGTGGAATTATATCCGCGAGAATGATGTAGTCTACAATCCGCTGCATGACCGCAATTTCCCGAGTATCGGCTGTGAGCAATGCACCCGGGCTGTTATGCCTGGTGAAGATCCGCGTGCCGGCAGATGGTCTGGTTCGGACAAGACAGAATGCGGACTACACAAATAAGATACGCCTAAATAAATATCGCTCAGATATGATCACTAATTTATCCGAACTTATTTACCCGCACGCACTAAGTTACCAGCACTCTATACAGCACACACAGGCATTGCACAGGAGGAGAGAACAGGGATGACTTCAATACTTCCTCACGGAGGAACGCTGATCCGGCGCATCGCAGACGGTGAAGAGAGAGAAGAACTGCTGAAGCAAGCTTCAGGCCATCAATCGATTGCCCTCAATACATGGACCTTATCTGACTTGGATTTAATTGGTGTAGGTGCCTTCTCGCCGCTCACCGGATTCCTGAACGAAGAGGATTATCACTCGGTAGTAAGCAATATGCGCCTGGCTAACGGAACCGTATGGAGTATACCGGTTACGCTGGCTATAGGTGACGAGCAGGCAGCGACTCTTGCAATAGGCGACAGAGTGGCACTCAAAGGCGAACACGATGATATCATCTACGGTTTGCTGGATATTGAGAGTATTTATACGGTAGACCAACAGGTTGAGGCGCACAATGTGTTCAAAACAACCGATCCCGCGCATCCCGGAGTCAGTAAGCTGCTGTCCCGGCCGGCAACTTATGTAGGCGGACCTATAACTGTGCTCAACCGCCCGCAGCCGGAGAAGTTCGCTGAATTCTATTTTGACCCCGCCGAGACCCGCCGGATCTTCGCCGATAAGGGCTGGAGAACGGTTGTAGGCTTCCAGACGCGTAACCCGGTACATCGTGCCCATGAGTATATCCAGAAATGCGCTATGGAGGTTGTAGACGCTCTGTTCCTCAATCCCCTGGTTGGTGAGACCAAGTCGGATGATGTTCCGGCCAACGTGCGGATGAAGAGTTATCTGGCCTTACTGGAGAATTATTATCCGGAGAACCGTACCTTCCTTGGCGTCTTCCCGGCAGCGATGCGTTATGCGGGCCCCCGTGAAGCCATCTTCCATGCCATGGTGCGCAAGAATTACGGCTGTACACACTTCATTGTCGGCCGTGATCACGCGGGTGTTGGTGATTATTACGGCACGTATGAAGCGCAGGAGATCTTTGCGAACTTCACCGCCGAGGAGCTGGGCATCACGCCTCTGTTCTTCGAGCACAGCTTCTTCTGCGTGAAGTGCGGCAATATGGCCTCCAGCAAAACCTGCCCGCATCCGTCTGACCAGCACTTGACTCTCTCCGGTACGAAGGTACGTGCGCTGCTGCGTGACGGACAGTGTCCGCCTCCTGAATTCACTCGCCCTGAGGTGGCGCAGATTCTGATTGAAGGTATGTCACCGGAAGTCTCTGTAAACTCCTGAGAGCCAGTACTATTTGGCCCTCTTGTCCCATATAGATGAGTAGAATCTATCGGGACGAGGGGGTTTTTGTTATGTCTGGAGGGCAGAAGCATAAAGTCTCGGTCTGGATCTCTTGGCGCAGCATCAAAAAAGGTATCCTGGGCGCTGTGCTGCTCACGATAATGATCGGAATCATCGCCTACGACATGCCGACTGCCAAGACGGTCAATTATTGGAGCCTGCCGCTCTCCGGCAAGGTGATTGCCATTGATGCAGGTCATGGGGGACCGGACGGGGGAGCAGTGAGCCGCTCAGGCCTGATTGAGAAGGATATCAATCTCTCTGTGTCGCTGTACTTGCGCGATTATCTGCAGCAGGCTGGGGCGATTGTGGTGATGACCCGTGAAGGGGATTATGATCTGGCCCAGGGCAGCACCAAGGGGTACGCAAGACGCAAGACGGAGGATCTGAAGCAGCGGGTGCGGAGCATTGAAGAGAAGGGCGCCGATCTGTTTGTCAGCGTACATATGAACAGTATTCCCTCCAACCGCTGGAGCGGGGCGCAGACCTTTTATTATCCAAGCAGCGAGAGGAACAAGGCCTTGGCCGGGCTGGTTCAGGATGAGCTGAGAGCTACACTTGAGAATACGGACCGCGTGGCGAAGACAGCGAATACCATTTATTTGTTAAAAGTGTTAAAGATGCCGTCCGTGCTCGTTGAGGTAGGCTTCCTGTCACATCCTCAGGAGTCCTTGCTCCTTGGGGATGATCTGTATCAGCGGAAGGTGGCAACCAGCATCTACCGGGGCATCCTGCGGTACAGCTCCGAGCAGCCATAGCGGCATAGGGTGGGACTACTCTTCCCTCCGGGGGTAATGCTATAATAGGTACAAATACCGGGGCTTACCGCCGGATAGGAACAGAGGTGCTTTTCCATGCAGACCAGGGAACAAATTCAGGAACTTTTACAGCCGCTTACAGACCCGGAATCCGGAAAAAGCCTGATCGAACTACAGTTAATCCGCGATATCATGATCAAAGAGGACCGTATTTCGTTATCCATCGTATGTCTGGATTCGGATGAGAAGAAGCGGATGGAGCTGGAGCAGCAGGTACGTGACCTGCTTACGGCGGGCGGGGCAGAACAGATTCATATCCGCCTGCGTGATGCCACCGATTATGAACGGGCTATGCTTCGCGGAGAGGGCAGCGGGGACGAGCCGGATTCAGATGAAGGGGAGAAGCTCAAAGGACACGCAGCAGGCCTTGAGGGGCATGAGCTGATTAACGAGAACTCAGGGGTGAACTTCATCGCGATCGCCAGCGGCAAGGGCGGGGTCGGGAAATCAACAGTAACCGTGAATCTGGCCGTGGCACTGGCCCGTAAGGGCAAGAGAGTCGGCCTGATCGATGCAGATATTTACGGCTTCAGTATCCCGGACATGATGGGAATTGAAGAAGGGCCGATCGTGGAAGAAGGAACGATTATTCCGGTAGAACGCTTCGGCGTCAAGGTCATGTCGATGGGCTTCTTCATCCGAGAGAATAGTCCGGTGATCTGGAGAGGACCGATGCTTGGCAAAATGCTGCGCCAGTTCTTCGCCGATGTCGGCTGGGGGGAACTCGATTACCTGCTGCTGGATCTGCCTCCAGGTACGGGCGATGTGGCCCTTGATGTCCACCAGATGCTGCCGCACAGCAAGGAGATCATTGTCACTACCCCTCATGCTACAGCTGCCTTTGTGGCAGCGAGAGCAGGCTCTATGGCTCTGCAGACCGAGCATGAGATTCTTGGCGTCATTGAGAATATGGCGTACTACGAATGCTCCTCCTGCGGCAAAAAGGATTACATCTTCGGCAGAGGCGGCGGAGCCCGTCTGGCGGAAACGCTGCATACAGAGCTGCTGGCCCAGGTGCCGCTGGGTGCCCCGGACAACCATATTTCCGAGCCGGACTTTTCACCGTCAGTATATAAGGCGGATACGGCTACCGGAATATTGTTTGCAGACATTGCAGACAAGCTGATTGCCAAGTACGAGCAATAATCATCCTTGGCTTTGCCATGCACATAAACAAATAAGGCCATGTCCCATCCACGGGGCAAGGCCTTATTTTAAAATATAAGAGGTTAAGAACCCGAACCGGAATCGTCTCCGCCTTCCTGCTTCTGGCTGTCACCGCCCTGCTTGTCCTCCCCGCCGCTGCCGCCTTTACCCCCATCCTTTTTCTCAACCTTAGGCTGCAGTTCATCCTGGACCACGGATTTGAGAAGCGTAAGTACTTCCATTCGGAATAGCGGGTTCTGCATAGCCTCCTGCATAATCGTCATGGACTGCTTGCGGTAATCCGGAGTCTTCGTAAGATCGAGGAACATTTTCGTCATTTCGGGCGACTTCATAATTTCTCCAACCGACTTCTGATAAGTGGGGTCCTTGATCAATTGAAGATGAAGTTCCTTGCTCTGTTTATTAATCGCTTTGGCGAAATCGCCGGCAAACTGCGGATCAGTCATGATTTTTTCAATTTCCTTCTGATACTCCGGCGCGGTGAGGGTATCTTTAACAGCGAGCCGGATCTGCTCCGTGGTTTGCATAGGCATCATCTTCATGCTTAAGCCGCTGGCGGCGCTGCCCTCTTCTGAGCTTGGAGTAGACAAGGCCTCCTCTACAGCCTTTTTCCCTTCATCACTTTTCAATATATCGACAACCATCGTCTTCATTTCCTTATATCCGCCTTGTCCCGAAGAAGAACTGCTCTGTTCGCCCCCGCAGGCCGTCAAGGTGATTATCAAGCCAAGTGCCAAGCCTCCAGACCAGATAGCCCTCCATTTCATTGGCGCTGCCCTCCTTTATAGAATTACTGATTGTAGTATGCCGCGCCAGGGCACATTTATGTTGAAGCGGAATGGTTTTTTGACGGTAACCTTGGTAAAATAAATCTGACACGGGGAGGTGGAAGTACTGAGCTTGAGAAAATGGTTTTATTTGTTCTGGACCACGCTTTTGATCGGTGCAGGCGGGGCTGTCATTGCTGGACTTGCTCTGCAGATAGGGAATGGCGGTATACAATTTAAAGGCACTGCCGATCTTCTCCTGTACTCCCTCATTCTTTTGGGCTACGGAGTGCTTGTAAGCGTATACGCCCAGCTCGGATTTTTTGCATATCTGATCCTCAACTATACGGGCATCGGGGTGTTCCCGCGCAAGGCGTGGCGTTACATACAGCTGGTGCTGGCCGTGCTGGCGTTGTTTGAGCTGATGTTCCTGCGCACCTTTGTCAGCGGAGACCAGAGCGCCCGGACGGATTTGACGCTAGGCGTGGCAATTCTGTTCACTGCACTTATTGTATCTTGGGTCAAAATTCGCAGCACGAACGCGTCAGCCTGGGTCCCGACCTTTTTTTTCATGACAGCCATCACTATAGTGGAGATTATCGGTGTGCTGCGGATCGGCGTGGACAGCGCCACCATCTTTATTCTTGTACCGCTTATCGCCTGTAATGCCTTCCAGATTCTGATGCTGCACCGTGTACTGAAGCCGGCCACAATCGGACCATAGCAATCATGCTCAAAACCCCGCCCCTCTGTATACAACCAGGGAGGCGGGGTTTTGGCATTGCCTGTGGGGAGCGGTTAGAATGAAGATGAAGAGGTTAATCTTAAAGAACAGAGTGGAGGAGGGAATATATGAACATCAAGCGCTATATGATAAAAGACACCAGTGAAACACGCCTGAAGGACCTCGATCCTGATGAACGGGGAGACTTCAAATCCAAAGAAGAAGCCGAAGCCAAAATGGAGAAGCTGAAGGAACGGCTGGTCAAGCTGCAGGATATCCTTTTTGCACAGAAAAAGCATTCGCTGCTGGTCATCCTGCAAGGAATGGATTCAAGCGGTAAGGACGGAACCGTCAAACACATCTTCTCCGGCATCAATCCGCAGGGGTTCATCGTAACCAGCTTCAAGAAGCCTTCACTGGAGGAAGAAGCGCACGATTTCCTGTGGAGAGTTCATATGAAGACCCCGCCCAAAGGCTATATTGCCGCATTCAACCGTTCGCATTATGAGGATGTGCTGGTGCCCCGCGTGCATGGCAGTCTTAGCAAGGAGGATGCCAAGCGGCGGTTCCGCTACATCCGCCAGTTCGAGGAGATGCTGGCGGAAGAGGGAACGACGGTCATTAAGCTCTTTCTGCATATCTCCAAAGAGAAGCAGCTGGAGAAGATTAAGGAGCGGCTTGAAGATCCGGCGAAGCACTGGAAATTCGATGCCAGTGATCTGCAGGAACGCGAATACTGGGACGATTATCAAAAGGCGTATGAGGATGTTTTCCAGGAGAGCAGTATAGATAAGGCTCCGTGGTACTGGATTCCGGCGAATCACCGCTGGTACCGCAACTATCTGGCCCTGAAGATTGTGGTCAAAACGCTGGAGGGGCTTGACCTGAGCTACCCGAAGCTGAATACACCGACGCCTGATATCTCTCAGCTGATCTCACCGCGTCACTGATGCCATACACAGGTAAGGGAGTTACATTCCTGCAGCGTCTTCCAGGCCATTATTCAGCAAGGCGGAATCGCGGACTTCCTTACCGTTTGCACTGCTTTGGCTAATTAGCTCAGAGACGGTTACGAACTCATACCCCTGGCTGCGGAGCTTATCAATAATTTGAGGCAGGGCTTCATGTGTTTGTTTGCAGGAGTCGCTGGCATGCAGCAGCACAATATCCCCGGGATGGGCTTTGCTCGTTACACGGTTAACGATGTTATCCACACCGATGTTCTTCCAGTCCAGTGAGTCCGTGTCCCATTGAATGACTTTATAGCCGAGATCGGTGGCCACCTGCAGGACTCTTTTGTCAAAATCACCGTTAGGCATTCTGATCAGGTTGGGCTGAGAACCGGTTAGCTCCGTCAATACTGTATGGGCAGTACTGATCTGCGTGCGGATTTCATCATTGCTTAGCGTACTGTAGTTCACATGCTTGTGACCGTGGCTGCCAATCTCGAACCCGGCGTCTTTGATGCTTGTAACGATCTCAGGATGGGTTTTGCTCCAAGGTGAGGACAGGAAGAATGTCGCTTTATCCACCTTTTTGTCTTCCAGCACCTTCAGAATCGGCTCAGGCCGTTTCTCTCCCCAGCTGATATCGAAGGTTAAGGCGATCAGCTTCTTTTCCGTCGGCACACTGTAAATGGCAGAAGGGGCAGCTTCAGAGAATACGGTGATATTGCCCCTCTCCACATAGACAACGCCGGCGGTAAGAAGCGCAGCAGCAAAAATGTACAGGAACCGTTTGATCTTTTTGCCGCTAAATACATAAAAAGAATTCATAATGTCAGCGCTCCTCTCCCATGCGAAATGCTTGTTTGTTCTAAATGTATGCTCGTACAGGGCGCTTATGACCTCAGATATGAATCATTCCATACGAAATGCAATTCGGCAGAATCCAAATCAGGAGGTACGCATGTTATCTTTTAATACATTTATCAAAGATCTAAGGACAATTCGCACCGCGCTCCTAATGGCCACAATCCTGTTCATAGCCGGGGGAATCTTGGGCTGGCTCGGCACAGGTAGTCTTCAGCAGCTGCTGAATGAGCAATTGAAGGGGATCAGTAAGATTAGCGGGAACCTTAGAGAGTCGTCCAATCCGCAGTGGAGCTTTTTTGTATTCATTTTTCTGAACAATAGTATCAAAAGCGTAGTCATCATTTATCTGGGCGCCTTATTCGGCCTCTTGCCGGCATTCTTCCTGCTCATCAACGGTGCGGTTATCGGCTATCTGATTCATTTGTCCGCGATACAGGGACAGGATCTGTTCACGCTGATTGTAAAAGGACTGCTGCCGCATGGCATCATTGAGATTCCGGCCATCATCATTGCCTGCGCCTTTGGGCTGAAGTTCGGCAGTAAGGTGCTCTCTGCACTCTTTGGAGCGATGAAGCGGAGCGGGGAAGGGGCAATGAATTGGCAGGCCTTTATGCGGCAGACCTTCACCGCTTCGGTCTGGATTGTGATTCTGTTATTTGTGGCAGCAATCATCGAGAGCACAATTACATTTTGGCTTTTATCATAAAATCTTGGGGAATTGTGCATAACAGTAAAGCCGAAACATTTGGATCTGCTGCCAGGTTGAATAAAGAGAGTCCATAAATGGAATTTTCTTATGATAATGGTTATAGGTTCAATACTCCGGTTAATTTAGTGTAAGCACTTCAATAGAGCTTCCCACATCAAATGGCTTTTTTGAGTGAGATGAAACGGCGTTTGATGGTTTTGGATAATTATGAATTTCATGAAGGAGGCCAAGCATATGTTGGGGATGTTATTCAATGAGAAGGAATGCAAGGAGCTGGACTATGTTTTGCGCAAAGAGCTGGATGAGATGCTACTGGATATGAGTGATCAGCGTTTAGATCAGAACATTAGGCATGCGATTGCCAATCGATATAAAACAGTTTTCCGTATGTATGCACGATTTGCTCCACAGAAAGAGCTGTCTAAGTATGCATGGGGTGGACGTTCTTCTCAGTTCAAGCACTAGGCTGAAGCAGGCTGATAACCGGAATAAATAAAATGAATGAAATAGCTTGACGAAAAGGGAGCCGACATGATACATTATATCTCGCGCTCCTTTTGAATGTTTAAAGAGAAGACGCAGGCAAGAAATAATGAAAAATAACTTTTTCAAAAAAAAGCTTGCCAAACAACGAAACACTATGATATATTATGAAGGTCGCCGCTGAGATGCGGTGAAGAGCTAAAATGAGACATTGATCTTTGAAAACTGAACAACGAGTGAGTGGGAAATCGCTTCGGCGAGATCCAAAAATGAGAATGTAAATTCTCGTCAGATGTTTCAAAATGAGCAATCGCTCTTTCTAAAT
>NZ_ASPX01000003.1:0-57247 GCF_000517965.1 Paenibacillus sp. FSL R7-277 | reverse complement strand
GGATGAAGCAGCCGCCCACAGCGGGGCGGGCCGCAACGCAGCCCGCCGGGTGAGCGGCGCGGGCGTAGCCGGCGCCGCACGGCCGCTGACCGCCGTCGATATCGGCGCCGGCAGCGGAGCCATCTCCGTCACGCTGGCGGCGGAAGCGCCGGCGTGGCGGGTCTGCGCCGGCGATATCTCGCCCGGCGCGCTGGCCGTGGCCCGGCGCAATGCGCAGCGGCACGGCACGGCGGTGGACCTGCGGCTCGGCGATCTGCTCGAGCCGTTCGCGGGGCTGGAGACGGATATCCTCGTCTCCAACCCGCCGTACATCCCCGGCGGCGACATCGCCGGGCTGCAGCGCGAGGTGCGCGACCATGAGCCGCGCACGGCACTGGACGGCGGCGGGGACGGGCTGGACCCGTACCGCCGCATGATGGAGCAGCTGCCGCTGCTCCCGGCTCCGCCGCGCCTGGTCGGCTTCGAGCTCGGCCAGGGGCAGGCCGAGCAGGTGGCCGGACTGCTGCGGGCAGCCGGACATTGGGACGAGATCATCATCATCGATGATCTCGCCGGGATTCCCCGGCATGTGCTCGGGATAGCCCGGTGAGGACGGGGAACGGACTGAGAAGACGCTATTTGCTCAAATAACGCGAAATGACCAACTCTTGTGGACTGAGAAGACCTTATTACCTGTAAACAAGCCTGTTTGAGCAACCAACTGAACGAATAGCGTCCTCTCTGTCCGCATAACTTCCGGGAAGGTGCTTTTGCAGCGAATAAGGTCCGCTCAGTCCGCTGGAGGGGAGGCGGCCCGGCTGTTCGTCTGACAGAGTACCCCAAACGATGGAAATTGTATTTAGGCGGTCCCTTCCTTTACAATAGACGTGACGGAACTTCTGCCTGGGCGGCTGCCGGGAGACAAGAACGGGAAGAACCAGTACTGAGTAAGGAGACAGAATATGCTTCAGAAGATTAAGAAGATTGACGGCGTTATCCTGGTGATTCTTGTGCTGCTGATGGTAGTCAGCATTTTCTCCATATACAGTGTGACCCACGGGCGTGAGAGGCTGGACGGGTCGCATATTAAGATGATCAAATTCTATATCGTGGGCTTTGTTGCCTTTATCGGGCTGACGTTCGTGGATTATCGCCTGCTTGTAAAATATGCGTTATATGTGTACATCACGGGGATTGGCATTCTGATCCTGGTCAGCTTCGTGGGTACAGAGCAGAACGGCGCACAGGGATGGATCAAGTTCGGCAACAGCTTCAGTCTTCAGCCGGCGGAGCTGTTCAAGCTGATTTTGATTCTGTTCCTGGCAGCTGTGCTTGTCCGCAAAAATAAAAATAAGCTGCTGTTCTGGCGTGATGTGGTTCCGCTGGGATTATTCAGTCTCATGCCGTTTGTCATCGTAATCAGCCAGAATGACCTGGGGAATGCGCTCTCGTACATCGTTATTCTGATCGGTCTCCTGTGGATCGGCAATATTAAGTTCACCCATGCGCTAATCGGACTGCTGGTTATAGGCGGCTCTGCGGCTGCCGGAATTATGAGCTATATTCATTATCACGATGAAATTAAGGATTTCCTGGTAGATATCAAACGCTCGCACTGGATCGAGCGCTTCGACCCGTGGCTGGTGCCGGATAAGGCCACGGCCAAGGCAATTTATCATACAAAGAACGCCAAAATGGCCATCGCCTCCGGCGGAATGAGCGGGGAAGGCTATATGACGGGCAGCTCGGTGCAGACCGACCGTGTACCGTACACCTATTCGGACTCCATTTTTGTCCAGATTGCGGAGGAATACGGCTTTGTCGGCTCGGCACTGGTGCTGCTGCTGTACTTTATCCTCATTCACCGTATGATACTAATTGCACTGGAGTGCAAGGATAGGGGCGGGCCGTTCCTGATCGTCGGGGTGGTAGCGATGCTGCTGTATCAGATTTTTGAGAATATCGGGGCTTTCCTGGGCCTGATGCCGCTGACCGGGATTACGCTGCCGTTTATCAGCTTCGGGGGAACCTCACTGCTGATCAATATGGCGAGCATAGGGCTTGTCATGAGCGTGCGTCTGCATGGGCAAGAGGTGGAGGAGGATCTGCCGAGTCCTGCGCTGTATTCTTCCCCGGCTTCCGCCAAGAGAAGTTAACTTATTAAGAATAATAAAGCCCGCGCATTTAGGGAAGCGGGATGCTTCAACCATGCCGGAATTCTTCGTTTACGAAGGGTTCCGGTATTTTTTTGCGAATGGACGGGAAATCCGTTTCCACCTGGGCTGACATACTTAGAAGGAGGGCGTAGTGGGTCAGCTATGCAGAAATAGAAAAATTGAATAAAAGCTCCCAATTGAATTACAATGGAAATTAGTGGGTTGAAGCTTGGGCTGGGTGTAGCGGGCGGATTCCTAATCCGGAGAGGTTGAGGGGTATATCCTTATGTTGCAGAGAATCAAAAGAATAGACGGCAGCATTGTGCTTATTTTGATTGTGCTGATGGGGATCTGTATCTTCTCCATTTATAGCGTGACTCACGGAAGAGACGGTCTGGATGGTATGCATATCACCATGTTGAAATATTACGCGCTGGGTTTTATCGCTTTTATTCTGATCACCCTGTTCGATTACCGCCTGCTGGTGCGGTATGGGCTCTACATTTACATCGCCGGGATCGGGATTCTGCTGTCGGTCAGCTTTTTCGGCAAGGTGAAGAATGGCGCCCAGGGCTGGATCGGTATTGGAGATTTAAGCATTCAGCCGGCGGAGCTGTTTAAGCTGATTCTGATTATTTTTCTGACCACCATGCTTGTCCGCAAAAATAAAACCCGGCTCCAGTTCTGGCGCGATGTCGTGCCGCTGGGTCTGATTGCATTCATGCCGTGCGCGCTGGTCATCGTCCAGAATGACCTGGGCAATGCACTCAGTTATATCGTAATCCTGCTTGGCTTGCTATGGATCGGGCGTATCAAATTCTCGCATGCGCTGATCGGTCTAGTTGTCGCGGGCGGAGCGATTCTGGGCTTCATCCTGTGCTATATCAACTATCACGAACAGACGGTTGATTTCATTGAGAAAACGCTGGGCCGGGATCACTTCGTCAGCCGGTTTGATCCTTGGCTCGTGCCTGAGCTGGCGAGCAGCACGGCGAGCTATCAGACGAAAAATGCCCAGACGGCGATTGGCTCCGGGGGCCTTAAGGGAGAAGGCTATTTGCAGGGCAGCTCCGTACAGAGCAACCGTGTGCCATATCTGTATTCGGAATCGATTTTTGTGCAGATTGGGGAAGAATTCGGCTTCCTGGGCGCAGCGGCGCTGCTGATGCTCTTTTTTATCCTGATCCACAGGTTAATCCTGATTGCCTTAGAATGCAGGGACCGTGGCGGGCCGCTCCTGATTGTCGGGATCGTGGCGATGCTGCTATATCAGATTCTGGAGAATATCGGTGCGATGACCGGACTGATGCCGCTGACCGGCATTACCCTGCCGTTCATCAGCTACGGCGGAACCTCGCTGCTGATTAATATGGCCTGTATGGGGATTGCGATGAGCGTAAGGCTCTACGGGCAGGATGTGGAGGATGATCTCCCGCTGCCGCAGCCGGAGGCGAAGGGCAAATCCCTTTTATCCAAAAACTAGGCTGCCGCCTCTCTAGTTTATTAATCATAGATTAATAGGTTTGCAGTCTCTCATTCCTGGACATACTGGGAACATAAGAGGTTCAGAGGGAGAGGGGCTGCGGAAGATGGAGGATTATAAGCTGGAGCGAGGGGATTCCCTGCGGATTACCTTTAAGTATACTGCCATTTTAATTTGTTTTTTTATGATTCTGATGATGGCCTGGGAAGGGCAAAAAAGCGATGCCGCCGTAGCAGAGGTATCCATCCCGCAGGAGTCAATCCGCTTGCGTATTCTGGCGAATTCGGACGGCACCGGGGATCAGCTGGTCAAGCGCCAGATTCGTGACCGGATCGTGGAGCAGATTAATCAGTGGGTGGCCGGGCTGGAAGATCCGCAGAGTCTGGAGCAGGCCCGTGCCCTGATCCGTGATCATCTGCCGGAGCTGAATGAGCTGGTGGGCAGAGAACTGGCGCAGCGCGGGATTGAATACGGCTATCAGGTGGAGCTGGGCACGGTTCCTTTTCCGACCAAAATGTATGGCGGACGGGTCTACCCAGCCGGAGAATACGAGGCCGTCCGGGTCACGCTTGGAGCAGGCAAAGGGCAGAACTGGTGGTGTGTGCTGTTTCCGCCGCTCTGCTTCATCGATGCGGGAACCGGGGATGCTGCGGCTGCAGAACCGGCTGCTGCGAAGGCGGGGGCCAAGGATGCGGCTAAGGTCTCAGCCAAGGCTTCGGAAGACGGTGCGAAGGTGAAGGCGGCGGATGGAACAGCGCAAGGGGCAGTATCCAGTCTCTCGGATTCTGCTAACAAGGCAGAAAGTTCAGGTGATGCTGCTGAGACACCGAAGGTGAAGTTCTTCGTGTGGGAGCTGCTGAAGAATATCTGGAGCTGGATCTGCGGGCTGTTCGCCTGAATGTGCTGGGAAGGATAGTGTAGACGCAGATTGGATTCTACAGTTTTTGCGCCGGATATGGTACGATGATTGCAGAACTTGAGCAGAGGCGGCTCCATCTGAGGGGGCCGTTTTTGAGTGTAGAGGAAACTATAGTTTCCTCCTGTTGTGGACAAGGTGTCTAAAACCGAGCACAATCGGCTGGTACAGGCATATGCGCCAAATGTATGCGAAAAACAGCATACATTGTGCTCACACGCAGGCGCATGGGCCGAATGTATGTGGAAAACAGCATACATTGTGCTGACGCGCAGCGCATGGGCCAAATGTATGTGAAAAACAGCATACATTGTGCTCACACGCAGGCGCATGGGCCAAATGTATGTGGAAAACAGCATACATTGTGCTGACGCGCAGGTAATCCCATTCATCCGGTCGGATGATTTTGTTCAAAGATAAGAATCTATATGCTTCGCGCTATAATTATCCTTATCTTTCTCGCTGAAACGGTACCGTCCTTAAAAAGGACGGCAAAAGCCGTTTTCACTTGCGTAATAATTCAATTTAGAAAGCTAGTGATGATAGATGACAGAAGATCAGCATTCACCGTTCGCGGCCCAGCGCCGCAGCGGTCATATAGAATCCACCCTGTACTGGAGCCTTGCATCCGGCAAGGAGGGAACGGATGGCGGAACGGAGAGTTCTGACGGTTTGCCGGTGAGCACGAGTGACCTGGGCATGATCTCGGAAGCGGCAACGCTGCTGCGGAGCGGGGAGACAGTGGCCTTTCCGACGGAGACGGTGTACGGGCTGGGCGCAGATGCGCGGAACACCGCAGCGGTAGAAGCGGTATTCGCAGCCAAAGGCCGTCCCTCCGATAACCCGCTGATCGTGCATATTGCCCGGCGGGAGGATCTCGGTCACCTGGTGACGGAGGTGCATCCGGTGGCCGAGGCACTGATCGATGCGTTCTGGCCCGGCCCGCTGACGCTGGTGCTGCCGGTCTGTCCAGGCGTCCTCTCGCCGCTGGTGACGGCGGGCCTGGATACGGTTGGCGTGCGCATGCCGGATCATCCGGTGGCGCTTGCGCTGCTGCGCGCGGCGGATTGTCCGGTTGCTGCGCCTAGCGCCAACCGCTCCGGGCGGCCGAGTCCGACGCTGGCCGCCCATGTGCTGGAAGACCTCGCCGGATATATCGGCGGGGTTCTGGACGGCGGCGCGGCCGGGGTCGGCCTGGAGTCGACCGTGGTGCAGGTGCAGCCGGACGGGACGGTAGCCGTGCTCCGTCCCGGGGGCATCACCGCCGAGCAGCTCGCGGCGGTGACCGGCACTGAAGCGGCCGCAGCGGAGCCGGCCGCCGGGGCGGACACGCCTGCCGGTGCATCCGGCGGCGGGTCCGTGCCTGTGCCGCCGGCAGCCGTGCCCGGCGGCGGCGAAGCCGGCGCTGCTGCGCAGGCGGCCGCAGGCAACAGCCCGGCGCCGCGCGCGCCGGGCATGAAGTACACGCACTATGCCCCGCGCGGCGCGCTTGGCATCGTACGCGGCTCCTCCGCGCAGCGCGTGGCGGAGACCGCCGCAGGCCTGCTGCAGGCGGCGCAGCGGGCGGGCGAGATCACGGGCCTGCTCCTCTTCGAGGAGCATAGGGCCCTGTATCCCGCCGACCCGGCCGCCTGCGTAGTGTCTCTCGGCTCGCTGTCCTCGCCGGAGGAGGCCGCCCGCTTCCTGTATGCCGCATTGCGGCGCTTCGATGAAGCGGGGGCCACGTACATTCTGGCCGAGGCCTGCCCGGTCACGGGCCTCGGCGCAGCCATCATGAACCGGCTGATGAAGGCCGCTGGAGAATCAGTGATCGACGCCGGGTAGTCAGTTGCTGTTAGGATGGTATGGACCATGTCCTCCTTCTAAGACTGGAACTTATAAGATTAACGTGGAGGTGCTGATATGAGTGGAAAGGATCAGGAAGCCGGTCAGGACAAACTCAGAGAGCTTGAACGTCAACTGAAGGAACGCGATCGGCAGCTGGCCGAGATGGAGGAAGAGTTGGCCATCCTCAAAAAGGCAAAGGAATACTTCGATAAATTTGGAAAATGAATGTTCGGATACACCTGATATTACGCAACCTGGGTCCCTTCGCCCCCGCCCTGCCATCCACCCCACAGTCATGAATACCATCTTGTCCGCATATCGTTGTTGTACAAGAACTTACGGACTCAGGGTGGAGGGTTATTCATGGGCTGGGACGGAATGTATGGGGGCTGGGGCGGAATACATGGGGGCTGGGGCCAGATAGTAACAGTGGCCATTATGGCAGTTGCGCTGGGGATGGATGCGTTCTCGCTTGGCGTGGGCATCGGGATGAGGGGTATCCGTCTGCTGCATGTGCTGCAGCTTAGCCTGCTGATTGCTTTTTTTCATGTGCTGATGCCGCTGCTGGGCTTGTTCACGGGCAGCTATGTCGGGCATTTGCTGGGACAGGTTACCACCTATGCTGCCGGAGGCCTGCTTGTTCTGCTGGGCGGACATATGGTGTTCAACTCCTTCCGTCAGGACGACGGCGGCAGCAGCCGGCAGATGGATCACCGGACAGTGTGGGGCATGCTGCTGATCTCGCTCAGTGTAAGTGTGGATTCGTTCTCGGTCGGGGTTTCGCTTGGGATGTTTGTGAATAGTATTATTCTAACCGTGCTGGCCTTCGGTGCCTGTGGCGGTGTTATGTCCATTACAGGGCTGCTGCTGGGCAGGCGGGTGAGCCGGGGCCTCGGAGAGTACGGGGAAGCGCTGGGCGGAGCCATTCTCCTGGCGTTTGGCTTGATGTTCATCTTTTGATACAATAACGGCAATACCCATAATTTTTATGCTTGCTTAATACCGAAATTATAATGTTTACCGGAGGTGGAAAGGTTGCTGCATATTTTATTTGTCTGCACAGGTAATACCTGCCGTAGTCCCATGGCCGAAGGGCTTCTGCGGAAGCTTGCGAAGGAGCGGGGCATTCATGTGGAGGTGCGGTCTGCCGGAGTTTCTGCTGTCCCGGGTACTTCCATATCCAGACATGCTGCGGGCATTCTGCAGGATGAAGGGATTCAGGACCGCATCGTATCCTCACAGCTGAACGGGGAGGCAGTGGCTTGGGCCGATCTGATCCTTACCCTGACAGGAGCGCATAAGCGGCACTTGCTGCAATATTTTCCTGACGCTGTTACCAAGACCCATACCCTTAAGGAGTATGTCCAGACGCAGGAATCCGTGAACGCCGATATCCGGGAGCTGGACAGCTTGTATGCAGATGCGGAGCTGAATCTGGCCCTGGGCACCGAGCCGGATGCTGCGGCTATGCAGCGTATGATTGAGATCCGCCAGCGTATCCCCAGCTTCGATATCAGTGATCCGTTCGGCGGCTCGCGTGAAGATTACGAGCTGGCGGCTGCCGAGATCCGTACGGCGCTGTACAGTCTGCTCGATAAGCTTGAATCGCTGAGACGGCTTTGAAGTGGTTGATTTTTTGCTGACTATCCCTTAAGATGTAATAAATATGATCCGGTTCCGGTGTAACTGGCGACAAGTGTGGATGAAACCACGATGGAGCACCTGGAATAAACGGCCGGTCGCCTGGGCAAAAGAGCACATCCGCAGTTCAACCTGCGGACTGCTCTTTTTTGTTTAAAAGTTGCATCTCCATGGAAATCAGAAACGGTTGAAGGGGGCGGTAAGATGGAGGAAGTCCTGAAGCAGAAGTCAGGGGATGACCGCTTATCCGGTATGGCGGCTGCAGAGCAGCAGCTAACGGGCGGCGGGGAGTTTTCTTTGGCCGCAGCCACTGCTGCGGTAACGCGTGAACTTGCAGTAGCGGGCCAGCTCGGTCCGGGGAAGATCCTGGTCGTCGGAGCCAGCACAAGCGAAGTGGCAGGGAAGCGGATTGGGACAGGCGGTGCGCTGGAGGTTGCGCGGCAGCTGCTGGAGGGGATTACGCAGATTGCGGATGAATTTGGTTTTCACCCGGTCTATCAATGCTGCGAGCATTTGAACCGTTCGCTGGTGATGGAACGCGCTCTGCTGGAATCCCTTCGCCTTAGAGAGGTGTCGGCTGTGCCCATTCCAGGAGCCGGAGGCTCCATGGCTGCTGCGGCCTACCAGTCCATGACAGATCCGGTACTGGCAGAGACGATTGAAGCTCATGCCGGTATAGATATCGGGGAGACCCTGATTGGCATGCATCTGCGCCGGATTGCCGTACCTTACCGGCCTAGCCTGCGGTATATCGGGGCTGCCCGGGTAAATGCCGCATGGAGCAGACCGCCGCTGATCGGCGGGGAACGGGCCGTGTACCGCACGCCTGAGACTAGCGGTTCCGTGAATTGTGACTGAAGTGAGAGGTTTTAACTAATACCACATAAATCAGAGTTACAGGGAGGAAATTAGAAACATGGAACAATTGCGTAAAAGTGACCCGGCAGTACTGGAAGCGATGGGCCTCGAACTGAGCCGCCAGCGTGCGAACATTGAACTTATTGCCTCAGAGAATATTGTAAGTGAAGCCGTCATGGAGGCCATGGGCTCCGTGCTTACCAACAAATACGCCGAAGGTTATCCCGGCAAGCGTTACTACGGCGGCTGTGAAGATGTGGATATCGTAGAGAACCTGGCCCGTGACCGTGCCAAGGAGCTGTTCGGTGCAGAGCATGCCAACGTGCAGCCGCATTCCGGCGCACAAGCTAACATGGCTGTATATCTTGCTGCCCTTAGCCCTGGCGATACCGTACTGGGTATGAATCTGGCGCATGGCGGCCATTTGACCCACGGCAGCCCGGTGAATGCCTCCGGAATTCTGTATAACTTCGTGGCTTATGGCGTACAAGAGGATTCCTTCCTGATTGATTATGATGAAGTGCGCAAAGCTGCCTTCAAGCATCGTCCCAAAATGATCGTTGCCGGTGCGAGCGCGTATCCGCGTACGATTGATTTTGCCGCACTCGGTTCGATTGCGAATGATGTGGGCGCTTTGTTCATGGTCGATATGGCTCATATTGCCGGTCTGGTAGCTGCCGGTCTTCACCCGAGTCCGGTTCCTCATGCCCACTTCGTGACTACAACTACGCACAAAACCCTGCGCGGTCCGCGCGGCGGGATGATTCTGTGCAGACAGCCATGGGCTGCCGCGATTGATAAAGCAGTCTTCCCTGGTTCCCAGGGCGGACCTTTGATGCATGTGATTGCGTCCAAAGCCGTATCGTTCGGTGAGGCGCTGCAGCCTTCATTCAAGACTTATGCCGAGAACGTAGTTAAGAATGCCAAGGTACTGGCAGAGACCCTTGTTGGCGAAGGTATTAATATTGTATCCGGCGGAACCGATAACCATCTGATCCTGCTGGATACCCGCAACCTGAACATTACCGGCAAGGTCGCTGAGAAGGTGCTGGATTCCATCGGAATTACAGTCAACAAGAACGCGATTCCGTTTGACCCGACGAGCCCATTCGTAACCAGCGGTATCCGCATCGGCACACCGGCTGTTACTTCACGCGGTATGGATGAGCAGGCTATGGTTACAATCGGCCGGATTATTGCTGCTGTCCTGAAGAATCCGCAGGATGAAGCTAACTTGACTCAGGCGGCCCGTGAGGTAGCCAAGCTGACTGAACAATATCCAATTTACCCTGGATTGCAGTACTAATCAGAGTCCTCTAATAATCGCCTTTGCGTACCCGGTTCCGCCGGAAGTACGCAAAGGCTTTTTATTTGCTGCGTTGCTGTTACATAATGTTCACAAATACCTGCCGGGAAAACGTTTGAATTATACTGAAAGTTACATGAAAGTTCATGGAACTTTCATTAAAAGTAGTGAAAGAACTGTGAATAGTATTAAAAGCGCTCAATCGTACAAACTAAGCTTTGTTTTATATCCAAAGAGGTGGATATATTGACTTAAGCTTCCATGGGCTGGGAGTCTGCAGGAAGCCGGAGGACTCGCGGATCCGTCTATCTGTAGGTGAAAAGCAGTCTTGGTGATGATATAATAGATAGGATTTAGCCACCTGAGAAGCCGAGTGCTTACTTTGGCTATAAATAAGACTTACAATTACCGGAGGGACAACATGGGAAAATTGGTGATTTGCGATCATCCATTGATTCAGCACAAATTGACATTCATTCGCGATGTGCGGACCAACACAAAAGACTTCAGGGAGCATGTCGATGAAGTAGCCACACTTATGGCTTATGAGATTACACGTGATATCCCGCTGGAGACCATTACGGTGCAGACGCCAGTGCAGGAAACGCAGAGCAAGGTGATTTCGGGAAGAATGCTCGGGCTGATTCCGATTCTGCGCGCCGGTCTTGGCATGCTGGAAGGTGTTCTTAAGCTGCTTCCTGCGGCGAAGGTAGGTCATGTAGGTCTGTTCCGTGATCCGGACACCCTGCAGCCGGTGGAGTACTACATTAAGCTTCCTACGGATGTCCAGGAACGTGAGCTGATCGTAATCGATCCTATGCTGGCTACAGGCGGCTCTGCCATTGCGGCGATTACCTCGCTTAAGAACCGCGGCTGCACTCAGATCAAGATGATGAACCTGATTGCTGCCCCGGAAGGTGTTGCGGCTGTACAAGCTGCTCATCCGGATGTGGATATCTATGTTGCAGCGCTTGACGATCATTTGAATGATCACGGATATATCGTTCCGGGCCTCGGAGATGCCGGGGACAGACTGTACGGAACCAAGTAAGAAGCACAGATAATGATAGAACGAACACAATAGACTGCAGCTTTCAGAAAAGAGGGAAGGGCTTATGTCCAAAATTAAAGTAATGACGATTTTCGGAGTGCGCCCCGAAGCAATCAAGATGGCGCCTCTGGTTCTGGAACTGAACAGACACCCTGAGCAGATTGAGTCCATTGTCTGTGTAACTGCGCAGCACCGGGAGCTGCTGGATCAGGTGCTTGAGGTGTTCAAGATTACCCCGGATTATGATCTGGACGTAATGAAGGACCGCCAGACGCTTAATGAGATCACGATCCGGGTGCTCGAAGGCCTGGAGCCGGTGCTCCGCGAAGTGAAGCCGGACCTCGTGCTTGTACATGGCGATACCCTGACCACCTTCCTGGCCAGCTATGCGTCTTTCCTGCAGCAGATTCAGGTTGGGCATGTGGAAGCAGGTCTTCGGACATGGAACAAGCTTTCGCCTTATCCGGAAGAAATGAACCGTCAGCTGACAGGCGTGCTTGCTGATCTGCATTTTGCTCCGACCCATTGGTCAGCGGGCAACCTGAGACACGAGAACAAAAAAGAATCAAGTATTTATATCACAGGCAATACCGTAACCGATGTGTTTCAATATACCGTACAGCCGGACTACCGGCATCCGGTCCTTGATTTTGCTTCAGGAAAAAGACTTATTTTGATGACGGCGCACCGCAGAGAATCTCAAGGCGAACCGCACCGTCATATTTTCCGTGCAGTCAAAAGAATCGCTGATGAATTTGAAGATGTAGCCATTGTGTATCCCGTGCACCCGAGTCCGGCAGTCAAGGAACCGGCGCATGAGATCCTCGGCGGACACCCTAGAATCAAGCTGATTGATCCGCTGGATGTCGTTGACCTGCATAACTTTTATCCGCATACCCACCTGATATTGACCGATTCCGGCGGCCTGCAGGAGGAAGCTCCCTCCTTTGGAGTTCCTGTGCTTGTGCTGCGTGATACAACCGAGCGCCCGGAAGGGATCGAGGCCGGAACACTGGAGCTTGTGGGAACGGACGAGGAGAAGGTGTATCAACGGACACATGCTCTTTTGACCGATCAGAACCTGTATCAGTCGATGAGCCGGGCCGCCAACCCGTATGGAGACGGCAAAGCCTCCGAGAGAATTGTCAATGCGATTTTGCACCATTTCGGAGCCGCTGAAGAACGTCCAGAAGAATTTCACACAATGTTCACAAATGATAAAACAGGGCAAGACAACTAATATACTAACGTTAATAAAAGCAGCATACAGTTAAACTGTACGGTTTATATGGTTTTGGTGTATTTTGCTGTGATTATTTTCATATTTTCATGCGATTTTGGGCAATTTTCTGTGAATTGACAAAGAGTCTGGATATTCAGTAAAATTAGTTGGGATTGTAGCCTATGAAGGAACCAAAGAATGAGCCTGGACTGGGGCGCACGGCTCTAGTACTCGGGGGTGCGGGCAGCTTGCTCGCCGCTTACATTGTAATAGGCTTTTTTGTGGCAAAGTGGCTGCGCAATCTGATGGACGGACCTGCCTTTTGGCTGGCTATCGGAACAATTGCCGGGTTGATTCTCGGAGTTGTGAATGTTGCTTTGCTAATCAAAAATTTTTTGGGGGAGCAAAATGGATAATATGACTCCCGTAATCAATATCGTCACCAGGGTGACAGTAATCATTATGGCAGGATTGGTAATGGGGTGGGCTCTCCATCATGAGACCCGTGCAGTTACTCTGGGAATGACACTCGGCTTACTGGCAGGACTGGTTAACTTCCGTTATCTTGCCCTGAAGGTCAGAAGAGTGACAGAAGCAGTGGCGAAGCAAGGGAAGAGCTCCTTCAGCCTTGGTTTTGCTACAAGAATCAGTTTTGGAATTCTGGTGACCATGTTCTCAGTCAAATACGAACATTTCTCGCTGGAGGCAACGATTATCGGCCTGTTCATCCCCCAGCTTCTGGCTATTCCCGTGGGGATATATCTAGGAATCAAGAATAAGCTGTAGCCATATTAAAGAGAAAGGGGGATGATACTATGCACGAAATGCCTTTAATCTATGTTGGCGGAATACCGATTGACCTGTCTGCTGTGCTAATGCTGGTAATCAGCTCGGTGATAGTGTTCGTACTGGTCATGCTCTCCGTCCGCAACCTGTCGGTTGAGAATCCGTCCAAGCTCCAGAATTTCATGGAATGGGTGGTTGAATTTGTACAGGGACTGATCAGCAGCGCCATGGATCTGAAGAAGGGAAAGCCTTACATATCACTGGGATTGACGCTGATACTGTTTATCTTCGTCTCCAATCTCCTTGGTCTGCCGTTTTCCGTTATTACAGAGGCCGATGGTCCGGTTACAGTCTTCGGACATGTTATCGAAGCAACTAAGAACCTGGCCGATGGCGCGCATGCTGAGATTCTGTGGTACAAATCGCCGACTGCAGACATCAACGTAACCGCAGGACTTGCGATCGTTGTGTTTGTACTCATGAACTACTTAGGCATCAAGCTGAACGGCAAGCATTATTTCAAACATTATATTGAGCCGTTTCCAATTTTCTTGCCGCTGAACATCATTGAGAACCTGGCGAAGCCAGTGGCGCTTGCCATTCGTCTATTCGCTAATATCTTTGCCGGCGAGGTTCTGATTACCGTCATTCTGAAGCTGGGACTGTTCAGTATTCCGTTCCTGGCCATCTGGCAGGGCTTCAGTATCTTTGTCGGGGCGCTTCAGGCCTTTATCTTTACGATTCTGACGATGGTCTACATCGCACAGATGACGATCCACGAGGAAGAAGCGCATTAATAAGCTGCCGTGAGGATAGCGGCAGGTGCCGGAAACCTTCGCGGGAGATTTTATATTATTAACACATTACAAAAAGAACCGAAATTAAAGGAGGATATTTACAAATGGAATTTTTAGCAGCAGCAATCGCGGTTGGTTTGGGCGCACTCGGCGCAGGTCTGGGTAACGGTATGATCGTCAGCAAGACGGTGGAATCTATCGCCCGTCAGCCGGAAGCACGTAACGCACTGCAGACAACAATGTTTATCGGTGTAGGTATCGTGGAAGTTATTCCTTTGGCCGCTACAGTTATCGCGTTCCTGATCATGTTTACTTAATAAACCGTTTTTACGGTTTGGCGGGGAGGGCAAGTGCCATCCGCGCCTTACTTTTGTATATGTCCGCAAGCCGCGGTAACGGAAGGGAGTGACCTCAGTGGATATCATTTGGACAAATATAGTATTTTCTATTGCTGCTTTCGTAATTCTATACTTCCTGCTCAGCAAATTTGCCTTCAGCAAGCTGTTCGGAATTATGGAGAAGCGCCGCGAAATGGTGCTGCAGCAAATGGATGAAGCAGCCAAGACCAGAGAGCAGGCGGTCGCTTATGTAGAAGAGCAGAAGCAAGCCCTGCAGCAGGCACGCCAAGAGGCACAGGCTATCATTCAGCAGTCCCAGGCTACCAGCAACAACCAGGTTGACAAAATTCTTGAGCAGGCTCACGTGGAAGCAAGCCGTCTGAAAGACGAAGCGGTACGTGACATTGAGAACGAGAAGAACAAGGCGGTAGAAGCGCTGCGAAGCGAGCTGGGTACAGCCTCGGTCCGCATTGCCTCGAAGCTGCTTGAGAAGGAAGTTGCAGCTGACGGCGAACAGGAACAGCTTGTTGATCAATACCTCAAAGAGGTAGGAGGCCGATCATGAGCCGCGACACGGTAGTTGCCGGGCGCTATGCCAAAGCCTTGTACAGTGTAGCGGTGGATGAAGGCATTACGCTTCAAGTGGAGGAAC
Source organism: Paenibacillus sp. FSL R7-277 (assembly GCF_000517965.1). Lineage (NCBI taxonomy): Bacteria > Bacillati > Bacillota > Bacilli > Caryophanales > Paenibacillaceae > Paenibacillus > Paenibacillus sp. FSL R7-277. The sequence continues at coordinate 42,235 of NZ_ASPX01000003.1, read as the reverse complement.
AGCTGAAGTTAGTCGTTGAAGTGCTTGATAACGATGCAGAGGTGAAACGGTTTATCCTGGCACCCCGCATCTCGCAATCCGACAAGCTGAATGTGCTGCGCGGAACACTTCAAGGTAAAGTCTCGGAAGCCGTAATGAACACTGTTGAGTTATTGGTAAAGCGGGGCAGAACCGATATTTTCGCAGAGCTGCTGGCTAAGTATATCAAGATTGAAGGGGATGCCCTTGGCATTGGCTACGCTACTGTCTATTCCGCTTATTCCCTGAACCAGGCAGAACAGGACAGTGTTGCGGCTGAATTCAGCCAGCTTACTGGCCGTAAGATTCGTGTAACCAATGTGGTCGATACAAGCCTGCTCGGCGGACTGAAGGTCGTCATCGGCGATACGCTGTATGACGGAAGTCTGGCCGGTAAGCTTACGCGTCTTGAGAAATCCTTTAATGATAAGCAAAGAAGATAGGGGTGAGGATATTGGGCATCAGACCTGAAGAGATCAGCACTTTGATCAAAAGTCAAATTGAGCAATATAAAGCCGATATCGAAGTGGCCGAAATTGGCACCGTCATTCAAGTCGGCGACGGTATCGCCCGTGTCTACGGTCTGGAAAACGCAATGGCAGGGGAACTGCTGGAGTTCTCCAACGGGGTAGTAGGCATGGCGCTTAACCTGGAAGAAAGCAACGTCGGTGTTGTTATTCTGGGTGAATACAAAGAGATCCGCGAAGGCGATCAGGTTAAACGTACCGGTCAGATCATGCAGGTTCCGGTTGGCGAAGCCATGCTGGGCCGCGTAGTGAATGCACTGGGCCAGCCGCTTGACGGCAAGGGACCGATCGCTACTACAGAATTCCGTCCGGTTGAACATAACGCACCGGGGGTTATCGACCGCAAGTCGGTACACGAACCGATGCAGACGGGTCTAAAAGCAATCGATGCCATGGTGCCAATCGGCCGCGGACAACGCGAGCTGATCATTGGTGACCGTCAGACAGGTAAGACTGCGATTGCAATTGATGCGATTATCAACCAGAAGGGCAACGGGATGAAGTGTATCTATGTTGCTATCGGACAAAAACAATCTACTGTAGCACAGGTAGTAGAAACCCTGCGCCGTCATGGCGCGCTGGATTACACTATCGTTGTAACCGCGTCGGCTTCCGAGCCTTCTCCGCTGCTCTATATTGCTCCGTACGCAGGCTGCGCTATGGGCGAATACTTCATGTACAAGGGTGAGCATGTGCTTGTCATTTATGATGACCTGTCCAAGCAGGCTTCGGCTTACCGCGAATTGTCCCTGCTGCTCCGCCGTCCACCGGGCCGTGAAGCCTTCCCTGGTGACGTATTCTATCTGCACTCCCGTCTGCTGGAACGTGCTGCCAAGCTTAGCGATGCGCTTGGTGGTGGTTCATTAACCGCGCTGCCATTCATCGAAACACAGGCTTCTGACGTATCGGCTTACATTCCAACGAACGTAATTTCGATCACAGACGGCCAAATCTTCCTTGAATCGGACTTGTTCAACTCCGGTCAGCGTCCGGCGATCAACGTAGGTATCTCCGTATCCCGTGTAGGGGGCTCCGCACAGATCAAAGCCATGAAGAAGGTCGCCGGTTCCCTGCGTCTGGATCTGGCTCAATACCGTGAGCTTCAAGCCTTCTCCCAGTTCGGCTCCGATCTGGACAAATCAACGCAGGCCCGTCTGAACCGCGGCGCGCGTATGATGGAGATTCTGAAGCAGGGTGTGAACCAGCCGCTTAGCGTTGAACATCAAGTGCTTAGTCTGTACACCGCTGTCAAAGGACATCTGGATGATATTCCTGTCAAGGACGTTAAGCGTTTCGAGAAGGAATTCCTGGCCTTTATCGACAGCAGTGCAACTGAAATCCTGAAATCCATCGCGGATACCAAGGATCTGACAGCAGACAACGAAGCAGCGCTCAAGGATGCCATCGAGAAATTCAAAAGAGGCTTTGCTACAAGCTAATATATAGAGTTTACCGTTTATGCTTACGAAGTTAGCTTTGGTACGCCAAAGCTCAGCTTATGCTTACGAAGTTAGCTTTGATCTACGTCAAAGCTCTAAGGTGGTGAAATCATGGCAAGAAGCATGCGCGATATTAAACGTCAAATTAAGAGCGTTCAGAACACCAGACAGATCACCAAAGCGATGGAGATGGTCGCTGCATCCAAGCTGCGCAAGGCGCAGGAGAAGGCGGAAGCAGCCCGTCCGTATTCAGAGAAGCTGAAAGAGGTCGTCTCGAGTATTGCTGCCGGTACGCAGGATCTCCAGCACCCGATGCTGATCAGCCGGCCTGTCAAAAAAACAGGTTATCTGATCATCACCTCGGACAGAGGTCTTGCCGGCGGCTACAATGCGAATATTCTGCGTAAAGTAACGATGCTGATCGCAGAACGCCATAAGTCCAAGGATGAGTATGCGCTGTTTGTGATCGGGCGCAAAGGCCGTGACTTTTTGCGGCGCCGTGAATATCCCATTGTAGAAGAAATCACCGAGCTGTCCGATACCCCGAAATTTGCCGACATCAAGTCGATTGCCTATTCGGCGGTTAACCAGTTCGAAACAGGCGTCTATGATGAGATCTACATTTGCTACAACCGGTTCGTTAATGCGATCAGCCAGGTTCCGACTGTAGACAGACTTCTGCCTATGGAAGGCGTTGGGGAAGGCGGGCATCACGGAGCATCTGCTGCGTATGAATACGAGCCTTCACCTGCAGGCGTGCTGGAGGTTCTGCTTCCGAAATATGCCGAAACTTTAATCTATGGTGCTCTTCTGAACGGCAAGGCCAGCGAGCTGGGAGCCAAGATGACAGCGATGGGCAGTGCAACGAAGAACGCGTCAAAAATGATCGGAGAACTTAGGCTTACGTACAACCGTGCCCGTCAGGCGGCCATTACGCAAGAAATTACCGAGATCGTGGCTGGTGCGAACGCGCAGTCTTAATATGAGTGGGCTTAAGGTCCATATGTAACAGCTTTCGAGGAGGGAAATGAAGATGAACAAAGGACGCGTTGTGAGCATTATGGGTCCGGTTGTCGATATTGAATTTGAACGCGGCCAGTTGCCCGAGATATTCAACGCCATCAAAATAGTTGCGAGCCTCAGCGATGGCCGCAGCATGGATCTGACTCTTGAAGTTTCCAATCATCTTGGAGATAACCTGGTGCGCTGTATCGCCATGTCCTCTACAGATGGACTGGTTCGCGGGATTGACGCTATTGACCAGGGAGCGCCAATCTCGGTTCCTGTGGGTGAAGCAACACTTGGCCGCGTATTTAACGTACTTGGTAATCCAATCGATAACGGTGCTGAAGTGGTGGCGGCTAGAAACCCGATCCACCGTCTGGCTCCTACCTTTGATGAATTGTCAACTCAGGCAGAGGTTCTGGAGACCGGAATTAAAGTTATCGACTTGCTGGCACCCTATGCCAAGGGTGGTAAAATCGGCCTGTTCGGCGGTGCCGGCGTAGGTAAAACAGTAACCATCCAGGAATTGATCAACAACATCGCACAGGAACACGGCGGGATCTCCGTATTCGCCGGCGTTGGCGAGCGGACACGTGAGGGGAATGACCTCTATCACGAAATGACCGATTCCGGCGTAATCAAGAAAACGGCCATGGTCTTCGGACAAATGAATGAGCCTCCTGGCGCGCGTCTGCGTGTAGCACTGACCGGTCTGACTATGGCGGAATATTTCCGTGATGTGGAAGGCCGCGATACGCTGCTCTTTATCGATAACATCTTCCGCTTCACCCAGGCGGGTTCCGAAGTATCGGCCCTGCTCGGCCGGATGCCATCTGCGGTAGGTTACCAGCCTACGCTGGCTACAGAAATGGGTCAGCTGCAGGAACGGATTACGTCCACGAAGAAAGGCTCTGTTACATCCATCCAGGCGATCTACGTGCCTGCGGATGACTATACTGACCCTGCACCGGCTACGGCATTTGCCCACTTGGATGCAACGACCAACCTGGAGCGTAAAATCTCCGAAAAAGGGATTTTCCCTGCGGTTGACCCGCTGGCTTCCAGCTCGCGGATGCTGGCACCGGAAATCGTCGGCGAAGAGCACTATAACGTGGCACAAGGCGTTAAGCAGCTGCTGCAGCGTTATACCGAGCTTCAGGATATCATTGCCATCCTCGGTATGGATGAGCTGAGTGAAGAGGATAAGGTCATTGTGGCCCGCGCCCGTAAGGTTGAGCGCTTCCTGTCCCAGCCTTTCCACGTAGCAGAGCAGTTCACCGGCTTCAAGGGCAAATATGTGCCGATCAAAGAAACCGTACGCAGCTTCAAGGAAATCCTGGAAGGTAAGCATGATGATCTTCCGGAAGTAGCGTTCCTGTTCGTAGGCACGATTGAAGAAGCCGTGGAAAAAGCGAAAACGTTGTAACCCTAAGCATGCTTATGCTGGGGGATCGGGCTTTATTCTGTAAAGCTTTGAGGAGGAATGGAAGTGAATACCTTTTTGCTCGAAATAGTTACTCCGGAGCATCTGGTCTACTCCAAGCAAGTGAACAGTCTGACGGTACGCGGCGTGAATGGTGAACTGGGGATTCTCCCGGGACATATTCCGCTCGTCACCCCGCTTCAGGTTGCTCCGCTTAGCGTTAAGGCGGACGGCGTTACAGTCTCCATCGCTGTGCATGGCGGTTTCGTTGAAGTGCACAAAGATAAGGTAACGGTGCTGGCTGAAAGTGCTGAGCTGCCCCGGGATATTGATGTGGAGCGCGCTGAAGCGGCTAAGGAGCGGGCTGAGCGCCGCCTTAAGCTGCAAAGCAAGCAGGATGAGATCGATCACCGCCGTGCGGAGCTGGCATTGCAGCGTGCTGTAACGCGGATCAAAGTTTCGACCGGCAAAGGACAACAGTAGCAGATAAGCGGTCAAGCCCTGGGCTTGACTGCTTTTTTTAGAATTTATATGTTTTGGGGCCCCCGCAAAGTACCTGAGTCATCATCGAAGCTAAAGCCCACTTTGTGGGGTAATTTAGCTAGCGCAAATCTAGCAGATTATGAACATATCGTCATCAGATCTGCATATAAAGACCCAATTGTTTAAAATTTCGTAAAAGTACTGGATTCTTTTCCCCTGCACAAGTATGATATAAGAGTCGATTTCCGAGTACCTAACACAGGGGGCTAATATGAACACACGCTTATCCGCTGAGTTGTCGGGTGCGATCGGCACCAGCAATATGATTTCGATGATTATCTCTTTGATCTGCGTTGCATTATCCTGGTGGTCACTTCAGAACCTTAAGCTGGATTTGGTCATAAGATATCCCAAGAGCCCTCAGGGCAGACTGCTGCACCTGCTCTTGGCGATTGTTCTGGGTCACTTCGTGGCCGGGTTCCTGCTTGATTACCTGGGCTGGAGCGGACTTATCGCACGGATGTTTTAACGGCAGCGGCTTTGGTTATATCTGTATAGGCCAACATAGTGAAAAAAGTGTCGAATAATAAGGTTTTATTATGTCAACACTGAAGTTAAGCAAGGAATCTGCACCTAAGACGCAATGGCGGAATATTCAATATCTTAACAGACGAATTTTAACCTCAAAATTAATTTCAGAAATAATGGACGCGGAGGGAAACCGAAATGAGCAAATTTATCGTCCGCGGTGGCAACAGATTGACCGGGAGCGTGAAAGTCAGCGGCGCAAAAAATTCCGTACTACCGATCATAGCCGCCTCTCTATTGGCAGAAGAAGGAGTCAGCGTCATTGTGGACGCACCTCCGTTAGACGATGTAATGACGATTAACAAGGTATTGGAATCTCTGGGTGCAGGTATTACATACCAGAACGATGTGATTGAAGTAGATGCCACTAATATTACTTCCTGTGAAGCACCATATGAATGGGTACGCAAAATGAGGGCTTCTTTCCTGGTTATGGGCCCACTCCTGTCCCGTATGGGGCATACTCGTATTTCTCTGCCTGGCGGTTGTGCCATTGGAACTAGGCCGATTGACCAGCATTTGAAGGGTTTTGAAGCGCTTGGGGCCGAGATTAGTCTGGGCCAGGGCTATATTGATGCGAAAAGTAACGGGAGACTTCGCGGCGCCAAGATTTACCTGGATGTGGCCAGCGTAGGTGCGACCGAAAATATAATGATGGCTGCCGCGCTTGCCGAAGGCACCACAGTGATTGAGAACGCCGCAAAAGAGCCGGAGATTGTTGACCTTGCCAATTACCTGAACGGGATGGGCGGCATTGTACGCGGAGCCGGTACCGGAGTGATCCGGATTGAAGGCGTTGAGCGTATGCACGGCGTAAGACATCATGTCATTCCTGACCGGATCGAAGCTGGAACCTACATGGCGGCAGCGGCGATTACGGGCGGTGATGTGTATGTTGAGGGAGCTATTGCCGACCATCTGGGTCCGGTGATTGCCAAGATGGAGGAAATGGGCGTTACGATTATCCCGGATGAGAACGGAGTCCGTGTCATCAGCGACAAGCCGCTGAAGGCTGTCGATCTCAAGACATTACCTTACCCGGGATTCCCGACAGATATGCAGTCACAGATGATGGCGCTGCTGCTCCGCTCGGAAGGAACCAGCGTAGTGACAGAGACTGTCTTCGAGAACCGGTTCATGCATGTGGATGAATTCCACAACATGAACGCGGAGATCAAGATTGAGGGCCGTTCTGCAATCGTGACCGGCAATGCCAGTCTGGTCGGCGCTAAGGTATGTGCTACGGACCTGCGTGCAGGAGCTGCGCTTATTTTGGCAGGACTTGTGGCGGAAGGCACTACAGAAGTTAGCGGAACGCATCACATTGACCGCGGATATGTGCACCTGGCTGAGAAGCTGTCAGGACTTGGTGCGGACATATGGCGGATTTCCATGGAAGAGTCGGCTGTTCCTGCTGCGAAGGAAGAAGCGCTTAAGCCTGAACCGGCCAGAAGCGAATCCTCCAAAGCCGAAGAGATCAGACCCCGTTTCCAGATTCAGCCGTCTTGGGTATAATAGTTATTCTTAAAAATATGAGGACCAGCCGCTTAGCGGCTGGTCCTTTTTTGAAATATAAGAGTTTATATGTTGCACACGATAAATTATCCTTCTATTTCTCGCTGAAACGGTACCGTCCTTTAAAAGGACGGCAAAGCCGTTTCCACTTGGGAAATTTACCTTATATGTTCCGGGGGATTCCGCAACTCTCTTTCTCTCAAAATCCCGTTCTAGCAGGTGCCGCAAATTCATATCTATAAGAATCACCGGTGCTTACGGAAGGAGCCATAGAGATGAAAGAGTTAATCAACCTGCGGCGCATTCTGAAGCGTCCGCGCAGCGTAGCGCGCGTGCGGCGGCGCGGCGCACACCCGCTGCGGCGGCTGGCCCCCGCCGCCTGGCTGGCAGCGCCCCTGCTGGCGGCGCTGCTGCTGCCGCTGGCTGTTGTCCCGCAGCGCGGGGGACAACGGCCGCCGGCGCCCCCGGCCGTGCCGCAGGCCACGGCCGCTCCGGCGCCGCCGGCAACGGCTGCCGCAGAGGCGCCGCAGCCGGAGGTCTCCGTCTATTTGTCGCGGAGCGGACAAATTGAGACCCTGCCGCTGGAGGAATACGTCAGCGGCGTACTGGCGGCCGAGATGCCGGCCGAATTTGAGCTCGAAGCGCTCAAGGCGCAGGCCGTAGCGGCCCGCACGTTCATTGCCCGCCGTCTGGTCGCCGGCGACCACAGCGGGGTACCCGTTCCCGAAGCGGATGTGAGCGATACGGTAAGCCATCAGGCTTACGTATCCCAGGCCGTGCTGGAACGGGACTGGGCGTCCGGCAGCAAGCGCGCCGGCCTGGCGAAGATCCGCCGCGCGGTCTTGGAGACGCGCGGGACCATCATGACCTATCAGGGGCAGCCGATCACGGCTTCCTTCTTCGCCTCCAGCGGAGGGTATACCGAGAACTCCGAGGAGTACTGGAATGCTGCGGTTCCCTACCTGCGCAGTGTAGCCAGCCCGTGGGAGCTGCAGATCACCCCGAACCTGGCGGTAAGCTACACCTTCAGCAATTCGGAGCTGCGCAGCAAGCTGGGCCTTGGAACCAAGGACCTTCCGGCAGCAGCCAGTCTGGGAGCTTCGGGCAAGGCAGTGCCGGTCTCCGCTCAATCCTCCACCAGCTTGCCAGCGGAGGTGTTGTCGCTGACAGCCGGCCACCGGATCAAACAGATCTCTATCGGTGGGAAGGTGTTTACCGGGCGGAAAGTGAGAGAGAAGCTGGGGCTGCGCTCGAGCCAGTTCACCTGGAAGCGCCAAGCGGGGAAGGTGCAGATCACCACGTATGGTAACGGCCACGGTGTCGGCATGAGCCAGTGGGGGGCGAACGGAATGGCGAAAGAGGGCAAGACCGCGACCCAGATTCTCAAACACTACTACAGCGGGGTCTCTTTTACCGGAATCTCAACTCTCCTGAAAAAATAATCTGCAAGATACGTATAAAAGCGAAGCGCCCGGTAACACTGGTTACTGAGGTGATAACCATATGAATGAACAAGACAAAATCAAATCAACCCATGATGAATCTCTCAAAAACAAGCAGGGAGATTCAGGCGCCAAGCCTTCTTCATGGAGCAGACTGTTATCCAAACGGTGGGTATTCCCGGCAGTCTACACGGCGGCAGCGGCACTTATACTAACCTTGGTGTGGGTCTATCAGGATGCCGGCCAGAAGCCGCTGAATCCCGACAACGCCGCGGTAGTATCCCAAGGTGAGGCCGGCAGCAAAACCGGAGCCGCAAACGGTGATCCCGAAGCCCTGGAAGTTGTCGCATCAGCCGAAAGCCTGGTCTGGCCTGTAGCAAGCCCGAGTGAAGTGGAAGTGGTCAAACCGTACTACGATGAGAACGGCACGGAAGAGAATCATATTGCGGCGATGGTGCAGTACAACAATACCTTTGTCACCAACACCGGAATTGATATTGCCCGTGAGGACAACAAGACGTTTGATGTGAAGGCGGCGCTCAGCGGTGAAGTCACCAGAGTGGAAGATGTTGCTGTACTGGGTAAGGTAATCGAGATTACCTCCCCCGGCGATTTGAAGACGGTCTATCAGAGTCTGGGTGAAACCAAAGTGAAGCAGGGCGACGAAGTGAAGCAGGGCGATACGCTGGCTACAGCGGGACGCAATGAGATGGAGAAGGGTCTTGGCAACCATCTGCACTTTGAAGTGCATGAGGACGGCAAGATTGTGAATCCTTCGGATCTGCTTCCGCAGCGCTAAGCCGAATGATCAGCAGGGGGCGGAAGCCTCCTGTTTTTTTCTACCTGAAATGGACAGTCCGGCAGGTTCTATTCTGGAAATGGGGCCGTGAAATGCAGTGAATTGGGTTGTCCGACAAATAAAATGAGCCTTCCTGAGCTTGTCATGTCCTGAAAGCGCGAATATATAGGCCCGCCCCTCATATAATGTACCAAACTATTCACAGTTGGGAGGCGGGAGCGTGCACGATTACATCAAGGAACGTACCATTAAAATCGGACGCTGCATCGTGGAAACCAGGCACACGGTCCGGACCATAGCCAAGGAATTTGGCGTTTCAAAAAGCACGGTGCACAAAGATTTAACCGAACGGCTGCCGGAAATTAATCCGGATCTGGCTGATCAGGTGAAGCACATTCTCGAATATCACAAGTCCATCCGTCATCTTCGGGGGGGAGAAGCCACAAAAATTAAATATAAGAAAACGACAGGTAAGAAGCGTGAGGTTGCCGTAGCCTCAAAGCCATAAGATTTTCGGATTTTCGCGCCATAATTCAGGTTTAGTCCATTGTACTCACCCCCTAAAGTATGGTATTTTTAAATTTGGTACAATCTTCTTTTCTCATTTAAAATAACACTTTGGGGGCTCTTTCATTATGCTTAGCAAGGATATCGGAATCGATCTCGGCACAGCCAACGTGCTCATTCATGTCAAGGGAAGGGGAGTCGTTCTGGATGAACCTTCCGTGGTCACACTTGAAAGTGATACGAAGCGGGTCCTTGCGGTTGGTGAACAGGCACGCCGGATGGTCGGGCGGACACCTGGAAATATAACGACGATTCGTCCGCTCCGTGACGGTGTAATCGCCGACTTTGCCATTACGGAAATGATGCTCAAATACTTTATTGACAGCGTTGGCGGCCGGACCTGGTATTCACGGCCCCGTATTTTGATTTGTGCTCCCACCAATATTACATCTGTGGAAACGAAGTCCATCCGTGAGGCGGCAGAGCGCAGCGGGGCCAAAGAGGTCTTCATGGAGGAAGAGCCCAAAGCTGCAGCCATTGGCGCAGGAATGGACATTTATCAGCCTAGCGGAAATATGGTCGTCGATATTGGCGGCGGAACGACGGATGTAGCCGTATTGTCTATGGGCGACGTCGTTACCGCCTCTTCCATTAAGATCGCAGGGGACAAGTTCGACGATGCCATTTTAAGATATATTAAACAGAAATATAAGCTACTGATCGGTGAACGCACGGCGGAGGATATCAAAGTGACCATCGGCTCGGTACGTCCGGGCGGTATGAAGGCAGAGATGGACATCCGCGGGCGTGATATGGTGAGCGGATTGCCTCAGACTCTTACCATTTCATCCGGCGAGGTGAAGGAAGCGCTGTGGGACCCGGTTTCGTCGATTGTGGCTGCGGCCAAGTCGGTGCTGGAGCGTACGCCTCCTGAGCTGTCGGCAGATATTATTGACCGTGGAGTGGTGTTGACCGGTGGAGGCGCCCTGCTTAACGGACTGGACGAGCTGCTCTCCGAACAGCTGCATGTTCCGGTCTGGGTGGCTGAAGATCCGATGCACTGCGTCGTCAAGGGCACGGGAATTATGCTGGATCATTTGGACAAGGTGGTTAAGAAAAAGTTCTAGCCTGCCGATAATAAGGGAAACAGCAGATTCCAGGAAGGGACTGACCTCATGCTCAGAGGATTATATACAGCCGCAGCAGGAATGGTGACGCAGCAGCGCAGACATGATACGGCGACGCAGAACTTGGTCAATTTAAATACTACGGGGTACAAGCAGGTCGACAGTGTCAGCCACGCTTTTCCCGAGGTGCTGGTCACCGCGATGAACGGGGGCGCTGCTAAGACTGTCGGACGGATCAATACCGGGGTTTTTGCCGAGCAGTCCGTCTCCCAATACCTGCAGGGCGACCTTATTGAGAGCGGCAAAAGCGTAGACTTTGCGCTGTCTACCGATCTGCAGGTCCCAGACCCGGAGAATCCGGGTACCAATCTTGCTTTTGACGGCTCGGGGAAATATATCAGTCCGGATGGCGAGGTTACTTACCGGCCCCAGGCATTCTTTACGGTTCAAGATAATGAAGGCAATAATTTATATACACGTAACGGAAGCTTTACCGTGTCTCCCACAGGGGAGGTACACAGCTTAGGAGGATTCAAGGTTCTCGATAGTAACGGCAATCCGCTGCAATTGAATGGACCGCAGGATACCCTAAAAGTGGACGGGCAAGGTAATTTGATTGATAATAGGACCGGGCAGCCTTCAGGCACCCGGATCGGAATCAGCGTCGTCACAAGACCGCAGGAGCTGGTGCGTGACGGCAACGGGGTTTTTCATGCTGATGATGCCGAGGCCGCAGACATCCGCTTTTCTAATGGAACGGATATTCTGCAGGTACGCCAGGGCTACCTTGAGAACTCTAATGTGGATGCCACTCAGGTCACTGTGGATATGAACGCCGCTTACCGCGCGTATGAAGCGAATCAGAAAGTGATCCAGTTCTACGACAGCAGCCTGCAGAAGGCCGTGAATGAAGTCGGCCGGGTATAGCCGGGCTGCATGGACCATTACTCATGGTGTAAGCCAGTTTCTTCTTATCAAGCTAGTAGGAGGTTAGACCTGTGAACAACTCGACAATCGGTGCTTCTGTCTCAATGGCCAGTCTGCAGCAGCGGCTGGATATTATAGCGGATAACATTGCCAATATGAATACCAATGGTTATAAGAGCAAGCAAGGCTCGTTCGAGGATGTGCTTACCCGTGTACAGCAGCAATCCAAGGATTATAACCAGCCTGGGCGCAGCATGCCGCTGGGCTTCAATATCGGCTTTGGTGTGCGTGTGCCTACAGTGTCAAGTAATTGGGAGGAAGGCACGCTCCAGGAGACAGGGAAGCCTACGGACTTGGCGCTTCAAGGCAATGGATTGTTCGGCGTTCAGGTGAACGGTGAAACGGCATATACCCGCCAGGGGAATTTCCACTTCACCCCGGATACGGCCAATAAGGATAAGATGATTCTTGTGGACAATACCGGCAATCCTGTGCTGGGTGCTAACGGTACTCCGCTCAGCGTAGGGGCTAATGTAAGTGCTGCTATTGATGAGCGCGGGCAGGTGTGGACCAAGACGGATGAGAAACAGCCGCCTGTCCTGGCAGGCAGCTTAATGATTGTTGAGCCGCTCAGCAAGAGTGCTTTGCAAGCTGTAGATGGTAACTTCTATGTATTGGCTGAGGGCGTAACAGCGCAGCAGGCATTCAAGGCTGCTACAGAGCCTTCGACAGTGGGCGTTCGCTCAGGCTATCTGGAATCCTCTAATGTCGATCTGAGCCGGGAAATGACGGAGATGATGCAGATTCAGCGTACGTATCAGCTTGCTGCCCGGGCGCTGTCCTCCAGTGACCAGATGCTGGGCCTGGCTAATAACATGCGCGCGTGAGGTGAAGGAATGAGTCGTGAGAAGGTTAAGACTGCACAGAAAGCAGAAGAGGAGCAGCAGCAGCCGGTGAAGCGGCGCAGGATTAGGGCCTGGACCATTATCCAGTGGTTCCTGATTCCATTGCTGCTGGTTGCCGCACTTGGCGGCGGGCTGGTCGTAGGGTATGTGATCCTCGGCAAAAAGGAACTAAGTGATGTGCTCCTGTGGAGCACGTGGAAGCATGTATATGATCTGGTGTTCGCACCTTAAAGTGTTATGGCATACCGATATCGGAGGCTCCCTTGTTGTGCAGGGGAGTTTTCTTTTTTATACTGAAAAATGTATAATGATGGCGTGCCCTAAGAGCGCCAAAAAGGGCCCTCTCCGCCATGCTGCCGCGTGCGGTGGAGAAAGCCCCTTATCTTAACCTCCACTGCTGCAGGTGGTGAAGGATAATTATAGTTTTTGCCGAAGCTGTCCATATTTATGCAGAGACGGCGGAGAATAAAACAAAAGTGCTGCTGTAGGCGGAGGTTCATAGACGCGGTTACAACCGAAGGGAGCTTTAATAATCATGATGAATACCAATCAAATTCAAGAAATCATCCCCCACCGGCCCCCATTTCTGCTGGTGGACAAAATTACAGAAATAGAAATGGGCAAACGGGCAGTCGGCATCAAAAATGTAACGGTAAATGAGCCTTTTTTTGCCGGACACTTCCCTGGCTTCCCGGTGATGCCGGGTGTGCTGATTACGGAAGCCTTGGCTCAGGTGGGCGCTGTGGCTATTCTTGGCGTAGAAGCTAACCGGGGCAAAATCGGTTTTCTGGCCGGGCTTGACGGCTTCCGCTTCCGCGGACAGGTTGTTCCCGGCGATACCCTTGTGCTTGAGGTAGAGATTACCCGGCTTAAAGGCAGTATCGGTAAAGGACAAGCCACTGCCAAGGTGGACGGCAAGACGGTAGCGTCCGGGGAGATTATGTTCGCACTCAGCTAGTTCCTGTTATAAACTTATATATTATAGATGGAGAAGGAGAGATTGACATGACTGGATTAAGCCCGAAGGCGCAGGAGACCCTGACACGCTGGCTGCAGGACCCTTCTGTCGACGAGAACACCAAAGAAGAGCTGAAGGCCCTTGCCGGTGAACCTAAGGAACTGGAAGAGCGATTCTATAGAGATCTTGAATTTGGTACAGGCGGTTTGCGCGGAGTCATCGGAGCAGGCAGTAACCGGATGAACCGTTATACAGTCGGCCGGGCTACTCAGGGCTTCGCTGATTACATTCTGGGACAGCATACGGGAGAAGGCAGACCCTCGGTGGTTATCGCCCACGATTCCCGGCGCTTCTCGCCGGAATTCACGCTGGAGGCTGCGCTTGTACTCGCCGGCAACGGAATTGAGACCCACCTGTTCTCTTCCCTGCGTTCTACGCCGCAGTTATCCTTTACCGTCCGTCATTTGAAGGCGTCTGGAGGCATTGTAATCACTGCCAGCCACAATCCCCCTGAATATAACGGATACAAGGTCTACAATGCCCAGGGCGGACAGCTGGTGCCGCATGAAGCGGAGAAGGTTATTGCTAATATTTTGAATGTGGACTCCTTCAACGGAGTGAAGCGCATGTCTCAGGAGGCTGCAGAGAGTGCAGGCCTGCTGCGCTGGCTGGGGGCCGAAGCGGACGAGGCATTTACGGATACGGTTGCTGCGGTAAGTGTCAGCCGTGAAGAGATTGCCTCTTCGCTGGGCCGTGACTTCTCCATTGTCTATACACCGCTGCACGGGACAGGCAATCTTCCGGTCCGCCGTGTACTGGAGAAGATCGGCTTCACTCAGGTACATGTAGTTCCTGAACAGGAACAGCCGGATTCCGAATTCTCTACCGTGAAATCTCCGAATCCGGAGGAACGTGAAGCCTTCACCCTGGCGATGAAGCTGGGCGAAGAGCTGAATGCGGATCTGCTGATCGGTACAGATCCGGATGCTGACCGTATGGGTGCCGTGGTTCGTGACAACGAAGGCGAATTTGTAGTGCTGTCCGGGAATCAGTCCGGCGCGCTCATGATTCATTATTTCCTGAGCCGTTTACAGGAACAAGGGAAGCTGCCGGCTAACGGCGCTGTAGTCAAGACCATTGTAACCAGTGAGATGGGCGCTGCTGTAGCCAGCCATTATGGCGCTACGGTATTCAACACCCTGACCGGATTCAAATATATCGGGGAGAAGATGAACCAGTTCGAGCAGTCGGGCGAGTATACGTATCTGTTCGGATATGAAGAAAGCTACGGCTATCTGGCCGGCAACTATGCCCGTGACAAGGATGCAGTCCTTGCTGCAATGCTGATCGCTGAAGCGGGTGCCTATTACAAGGCCCAGGGCAAGACCCTGTACGATGTGCTGCAAGAGCTGTATGCACAGTTCGGATACTTCCTGGAGAGCCTGGAATCCCGCACGCTGAAGGGCAAGGACGGAGTGGCCCAGATTCAGGGGATCATGAATGACTGGCGGACCAGCCCGCCGCACGAAATCGCCGGGGCATCCGTAACGCAGGTGCTGGACTACTCCATGGGACTGGACGGTCTGCCTAAGGAAAACGTGCTGAAATATCTGCTGTCGGACGGCTCGTGGTTCTGCCTGCGCCCTTCCGGCACGGAACCGAAGATCAAAGTGTATTTTGCCGTGGTGGGTGAATCCCTGGACAACGCCAAGCACAAGGTTGCGGAATTGACCAGTCAGGTTATGGCACGGGTAGACGGGAAATAATAAGCAATAGATAACTTCCCTGCGGAAACGGAGCTGCTCCAGATGGACAGACCTCCGTTTCCGCTTAAATTTGCCGGTGGCAAGAGGGTCGGGTCGGCAGCTGTGATGTAAGGCAATCAGCTTTAAAGTGAAAGAGGAGGTACTTTGGTGCAGCAGAAATGGCAACGCTGGAATATAGCATCACGCAAGTGGTTATGGATCATTATGGTGATAGGACTGATCGGTGCACTTCCGGTCGTATACGACCGTCTACAGACAGAGAAGTCTTCCAAATCGGTTGAGTTTGTCTTTGATTACCGCGATCTGGTTGAGGTTGCGAGCTACCGGGAGAACCCGCAGGATTATATCAACGAGCAGTTAGACCGGCTGAAGGCAGCCGGTGTTCAGAGTATGGCTATCTATGAAAATACATTGGAGGATTTCCGCAAGGCGCGCCGCCTGATGATCTGGGGAGCGTCTGATATCGCCAATCTTACCGATACTGTGATTCCGGAGAATGAGAACTATACATATGTCCTCTTTACCAGTGCGAAGAACAGTGAAATGCTCTCACCGGTTATCCGCGATGCCTTCAGCAGACTGGACATCCGGACGGAAGAATGGAACTACCGCGGCCAGCAGGGGCTGATCATCCAGACGCCGTTGGAGGATGCAACGCTCAAGCCGCTGCAGCCGGACCCGATTACACTGGAAATGCTGCACGGGAAGGGCTTCAACATTGTGCCCCGGCTTGTAGACTCTCTGGCATACAATCAGGATGCCGTGAAGAAGCTGCTGGACCGTTACGCCGAGCTTGGCGTCAAGCGGATTCTTTTTGAAGGAGAGTCTGTCAAAGGGTACTCCGATGATGCGGATACGGGCAGTCTGACCGTCTTCGCCGATCTCCTGAAGCAGCACGGGATGGGAATTGCGGCAATCGAGAATATTAAGGTTCAACAGAAGGGCTTCTCCAAGCTGGCCTATATGCTGGATTACAACGTGGCGCGCCTGTATTCACTCAGTGAGGCGGATTCCAGCCTGAAGACTGAAGTGATCGCAGACCGGTTCGCGCTGGGCACCAAAGACCGCAATATCCGTATGATCTATCTGAATACGATTCCTTCCAGAGACACTAAGAAGGCTGCTATCACAGATACGCTGGATAACCTGATTGAGAGTCTCAGCGGACCTGAGGGTGCGGTAGCCAAGATTGAGGCGAACGGCTTCAAGATTGGACAAGCTACAGCCTTTGATGTGAGCGATTCCTCCTTCCAGCGTTACTTCAAGCTGATTGCGGTAATCGGGGCGGTGGCTATGGTTGCGCTGCTGTTCTCCTACTTCATCCCTTGGCTTACTCTGCCTGTATGGGTGCTTGGACTGGTTGGAAGTGCAGGACTGCTGGTTCTGAAGCCGGCATTATTTGAACAGGCGCTTGCGCTTGCCGTAGCCATAAGTGCTCCTACCCTGGCTATAGTGCTGGCTATCCGCAAAATTAATGAGATGGGCCCTCCTTTACGCGCCAATCCGTTAACCTTTGCCGTAATGAGCCCGCGCCGCCGTCTGACCCATAGTCTCGTCCTGTATGTCAAAACCGCTTTAATCACCTTCAGTGCGGTGCCTTTCGTCATTGCGCTGCTGAATAATATTACCTATGCCCTGGTATTGGAACAGTTCCGCGGGGTAAGTCTGCTGCATTTGGCCCCGATCGGGCTTACTGCACTGTATGTGCTTTTGTACCGTGGAGAGTTTGCCTTTAACAAGACAGGTAAGCTGCTGCGGACGCCGATTACACTCGCTATGGTCATTGCCGCCGGTGTGATCGGTATCGTGGGGATGTATTATTTGAGCCGGACCGGGAATGCCGGAAGTGTAAGTGCACCGGAGAAAATCCTTCGGGTCTTCCTGGAGAATACCGTCGGGGTAAGACCGCGTAACAAGGAATTCCTGCTGGCGCATCCGCTCTTTATCCTCGGCGCATTCTTGGCCTATAAATACCGGAGTGCAGCCTTCATCATGATTATTGCTGTTATTGGGCAGTTGTCTATGGTGGATACCTTTGCTCATATTCATTCACCTGTGCTGATCTCGCTGATCCGCGGACTCCTGGGTCTTGGACTCGGCCTGATCATCGGTATTATCGCTGTTGGGGTATGGCAGATTGCGGAAGGATGTTGGAAACGATGGTCACCACTCCTCAAAAAATTGTAATCTCCGGCTTCTACGGCTTCCGCAACAGCGGAGACGAAGCCGTTCTGCAGTCGATTCTGAATGCTCTGCGCAAGCAGTCCCAGGCCGCCGGAATAACGCTTGCACCTGTGGTCTTATCCATTGATCCGGAGTGGACGGCTGCCACGTACGGGGTGGAATCTGTACACCGGATGAAGCTGGGAGAGGTCCGCAGAGCAATATCAGAAAGTGCGGGCCTGATCAGCGGCGGCGGCAGCCTGCTTCAGGATGTTACAAGCAGCAAGACCATTCCGTATTACCTTGGTATTATCAAGCTGGCCCAGTGGATGGGGAAGCCGGTATTTATCTATTCCCAGGGAATCGGCCCGGTGAACCGCAAGCTGTTTCATCCGCTGATCAAATCGATTTTCCGGAAATGTGCCTATATCTCCGTGCGGGATGAACAGTCCCGCCTGCTGCTTCAGTCTATGGGGCTTATTATTGATAAGGTAGAGGTAGTACCTGACCCGGTTATGGGTCTGGAGTTGCCTAAGGATATGAAGCCGGAACAACATACAGGAGCAGATCCGGTAGCTGGGCATACACATAGCTCCGGGCTGCAAGTTGTGCCCGCTACTGTAGGTGTCTCTGTCCGCTTCTGGGAGCAGTCCCGTAAGGAGCTGGACGCGTTGGCTGAAGGCCTGGTGAAGGCTTCTGCGGAGCAACCGCTCCATGTACGCTTTCTGCCCTTCCATCATTCTGCAGACAATGAGGCTTCCCGCTATGTAATGCAGAAGCTGGGCCGGAATATAGAAGACAATGGGGGATCGGTAACGATCCGTGAGGATGCACTTCATCCGCTGCAGATGCTGCGGGAGGTAAGCCAGTGCCAGGCGCTTATAGGTATGCGGCTGCACAGCCTTATCTATGCTGCGGGACAGCGTGTTCCGCTGATGGGCGTCTCTTATGATCCGAAGATTGATCATTTTCTTGGGCGGGTGGATTGTCAGCCGGTAGGCAAGACAGATACACTGGAGGCAGACAAGGTGGCTGCCGGGCTTCTGGAGCTGCTGAGCTCAGGGGAGCGATGGAAGCAGGAGCGGGAGCCGCTGATTGCCGCGCTCACCCAAGAGGCAGAGGCACCGGCCCGGCGAATTGTCCAATATTTCGGCCGTAAAGGATGAGTGACAAGTGAAAGCAGATAGCGCATTACCGACAGTACCCATTTTTGGCATACGAGTATCCAAGGCGGATATGAAGACCACCGTTTCCTATCTGACAGAGGCGGTTCATAAGCGTGAGCCTCATCAGGTAATTACTGCCAATCCGATTATGGTCATGGCGGCGCTGGAGAATCCATCTTATATGGAAATTATGAAATCAGCAGAGCTGGTTGTCCCTGACGGAACCGGAGTGGTGTGGGCCGCGAATTATTGTCAGGAGCCTGTAGCTGAGCGTGTAGCGGGCTTTGATCTTTTACATGAATTATTGCACCAAGGCGAAAGCTATAACTGGAGAGTATATTTGCTCGGTTCAACCCCTGAGGTGATTCGCGAGACGGCTTCCCGGTTACAAACAAGATATCCCGGTATTGTCATCGCAGGATATCATGACGGGTATTTTGGTCCGGCAGAGGATGAACAAATTGTGGGCGGAATCCTTGAAGCGAAGCCTGACTTGCTCTTTGTTGCCAGAGGAGCGGACAGCCAGGAGCCATGGATCGCCAAATACAAAGCCCGGCTGCAGATCCCGGTGATGATGGGTGTCGGCGGGAGCTTTGATGTGATCTCCGGCAAGAGCCGCCGTGCCCCTGTGGCCTTCCAGAAATTAAGGGCAGAATGGTTATACCGGCTGCTCAAGGAACCTACACGTTACAAAAGAATGCTTGCGCTGCCGAAATTCGCAGTAAAAGTGGTACGAGAGAAAGATAAAGTGACAAAAGACCAGTAAAATGAGGAAATTTACTGAAAAAATCCGTGGTATCGCCTAAAAACAGTATTGGAATTTGTTTTTGGTTCAGCGTATAATTCAATGCGGTAGAGAAATGGAGGTCGACTTTTCACATGTTAATCATATACATCGCCGGATTCGTTGTGTGCATGGGGCTTGCACTGCTTTTGACGCCGTTCGTGAAGAAATTCGCCATTAAGATCGGTGCGACAGATGTGCCAAATGCCCGGAAAGTGCATACGAAGATCATGCCCCGCCTTGGCGGACTCGGCATATTTCTGGCGTTTGTGTTAGGCCTGCTTGCCGTATTACCGATTATTCCGTATGACTTCACTCCCCGGGAGGCTAATTTCATTAAAGCGCTGCTATGCGGCGGAGGCCTGATTGTGTTGATCGGCGGTCTGGATGACCGTTTTGAGCTATCAGCCAAAGTGAAGCTGCTGGGCCAGATTGCTGCTGCCTGTATTGTAGTTTTCGGGTTTGGCATCACGGTAGATTTCGTAAATATTCCTTTTCATAATAGCTATTCTTCCTTAGAGAGCTGGATTGCCATCCCTCTGACGATCTTCTGGATTGTCGGCGTCACGAACGCCGTGAACCTGATCGATGGGCTGGACGGGCTTGCAGCAGGCGTATCCGGTATTGCCATTGCTACGATTGCTGTCATGGCTTTCCTGATGGGGAACACCATGGTTGCCCTGCTCTGTCTGCTGCTTCTGGGCAGCATACTGGGATTCCTGTTCTTCAACTTCCATCCCGCCAAAATCTTCATGGGAGATACGGGCTCGCTGTTCCTGGGCTTCTGCCTGGCACTGCTTGCACTCCTCGGCTTCAAACAGATTGCGGTGGTTTCATTCATCACACCACTCCTGATTATCGGAGTTCCGTTATCGGATACGTTCTTCGCCATCGTCCGGCGCAAGCTGCAGAAGAAGCCGATCTTCGCTCCGGACAAAGGCCATCTCCATCACTGTCTGCGCGAGCTCGGCTTCAGCCACCGCCAGACGGTACTGATCATCTACGGCATTGCCGCATTCTTCGGTATCCTGGCAGTCATCCAGACCTCTGCTTCGCTCTACGAAGCCAACTGGGTTACCTTCGTAGTCATCTGCGTCATGCTCTTCTTCCTGCAGATCGGCGCAGAGATCACCGGCGTCATCAGCAAGACCAAGCGCCCGGTGATTGATTTGTTTTTGAGAATGCGGATGAAGGTTGGGCAAGAGCGGGGCAGTAAGTTATAATTTCTTTTGAATCTGAATACGATTCACAAATTGTTTCATTAAATATCGGTGCGTATCCTTCCATAAGGGTACGCTCTTTTTTTTGTCTTATTGCAGATCTGGATGCCGCTTACAGAAAAGTTGGGCGGAGTCCTTCATATTATGGGCTGCTGGACCGATAAAATAATTATCATCAACAAAAGGGAGAGGTTAATGACATGCAGCGCATGAAAAAAACATTTATCTGGACACTTCTGTTCGCTTTATTGGTATCCTTAGTCCCGCCGGGACTTATGAATATTGCGGCGGCTGCAGATAAGCCGACCAGTTACTTTACACCGGATAATCAAAAGCTTCGGAATACGGTTGATCTGACTTTACTTCCATCATCTTCAGTGCCGTCATTGCAAATTGCCAGAGATAATGTATTGCAGGTGACAGATGCAAGCCTGACAGTTACAGGTACCTTTACAAAGGTAACCAGTTCTACACTCGGAGCAAATGTACAATTATTAAATTGGGATCAGCAGAACAACAAATGGCTGGAAGATCCTACACACGTAACACCGGGAGTGGTCCAACTGGATGTTGACAGCCCCGATAACCGTTTCAGTGCCAATCTGACCTTGTATCCTGGTATGAACCGGATTACATTGACCGGATCGCAAGGCAGCAATGACCGCTCAGAAGCATTTTACGTTCTCTTCGATAAGGTTCCTTATGTGGAGAAGCTTCAGGTTCTTGGAGGATCAGAGAAGCTGAATCTAAATGAAGGCGCACAGTTAGTCGTAGCCAACAAGGAAATCACACTTGAAGGTAAAGCGCAGAATGCCACCAAGGTTACGGTTTCCCTTAATGATGGCACTGCTTCAAGCACATCATTATTGCAGGATGGCACTTTCTTTTCCCAGCGTATGGAGCTTAAGCCTGGGGTGAACAGCCTTAAGCTGGTTGTACAGAATGGTTCTGACACACTCAGCTTTCAATATTCAATTTTCTATTATGATGAGAAGAACCCAATAGTCGCTATGTACTTAGGAGATAGTACCGGTCAAGGGCAGGACCTCTTGTACGGTGATCAGCCAGTGATGACAGAGGATAAAGATACTGCCAGCCTATTTGTCCAGATGATGGTTCCAGACAATGCCGGAGTGCCTTTCAGCGGTTCGGCAGTTGTGAAGCTGGATAGTGCAGTACCCGCTATTGAATATGGGGAAGGATTAACCCTTGGAAGTGGTGGTACTGTAGAGTTAAAAGTAGGCAATGGTGAAATTTTGGTGCCATCTCCAATTAAGGATTCGCCTGCTTATCGGCTGGTAACATTTAAAATCCCTTTGACCTTAACAAAGGATAATGCAACACCTGCCAACCGTTTAGAAAAGCAGACGCACAATCTTTCAGTAGCGTATGGAACCAAGACCGTTAACCGGTCCATTGATTTTCAGTATATGAAGAATAACATTGTAATTACAGATATGAAGTATCTGCCTGGATATAACGGAACAACAGGGACAGTACCTGCCGGAGTAGCGCTGAATGGGGCTAAGGTGGATTCTGGAGAATTCTATATCTTGGTTAAAACCAATACAGCTATGACAACCACTCCTGTAAAGCTGCTTGCAAGCTATTTGCCTTTGTCCACCAGAGTTTTAGCGCCGGAATGGATAAAGGCGGTATCGCCAACAGAACATATCTTTAAAATTACGGATTTCCAGAACGGGAATCAGACCGTCCGGTTCAAGATAGATGGCTCATCCTCAAACAAGGATGTTAATATTTCTTTTGCCTCGAAGAGCTACATTTATGTATCCAACCTTACGGATGGGCAGACTTATGTAATTAACTCCAGCGAGAGCAAAGTATTGAACGTAAAGGGACAATATATCGACTTTAATCTGGGTAGCAGCTACTTCCTGGCTGAAATGTATGTGAATGGGTTGAAAATAAAACCTACAGGAACAGAGAAGTGGCCAAATCCAAGTGATGGTGCTTTTTCTGTAGATTTAAAAATTGATGCAAGTGCAGGCCCTATTGTATTCGGGGAGAACAAAATTGTCCTGACAGGAACAGGGGTAGATGAAAAAGGACAGGTTCGTGAGGTCCGCAAGGAACTGCGTGTCTATATTCTTGATGAGAATGTATCAACCATCAGCAAATTCCAGCCGGCCTTAGGCACAGGAAGACCTACATTCCCGGACGCTAATTTTGGACCAACGGATGTACTGCTCACGAAGCTGTTCAATTTGACACCTGATTTTATTTATAATGATACAAAGTATACAACTAGTCTGAAAACCTATGATTTGGTGCTGCGAGGCAGCGGGGCAGTGAAGCTGAATCTGAACATGGGTACCAAAAATATATTGTCGCTTGATATTCCGGCTAACGCCAGTGCTGCTAATACAGCAAGCCCGGTGTTTGCGGATCAACGTTATACTACCAGCTTTGCCGGCAGTCAGAAGGATTTCGTAATGCGGATTCAGGATCTCACCAATGATACACCGGGAACCTACATCTATACGCTGGAACTGATCAACAGCACGGGTGCCAAGACTAGTCAGAAACTGGAGCTGATCCGGGAGGTCAGTGCTTACCGCATTCTGTCTCCTCAGCCCTCTGTAGGGACTCAGTATGTTGTGAACAAGAACTTTGTTCATTTTGATATTGAGGCTGAGGGAGCTACAAGTGTAGTTATTGACAAAGAGCAGGCCGTTAAGCGAACGGATCTGGGACCGGGCAGGTTCGTTCTGGATTACGTAGGCTTGAAGCCAGATAAGGCAAACAGCATCAAAATTCAAATTGTCAGAGGAAGCAGTACAAGTACAGATACTATCTCAATATTCTATACGGGCACTGTAGCAGTTGATTCGCAATACATGGCGCCTAAGGTAGCGGACAAATACAGTGTATTTAATAAGAAGCTAGAATTGACCTTCCCGAAAGGGACTGTAATGCAAAGTACAGATACACGCAATCTGAAGAAGTTCTATCCTGATACCAAACTTCGCTTCGGTATTGCTGAACCGACAACAGGTGTGGTCGAACGCCGTAACGATTATGGCAATGTCATCGGCTTCCCGGTAACATTTGAAGAGAGCGGAATTCCTAACTGGACCATTCCCGATGAATTCTCACTTCGTTTCAGTTCTCCATATGAGAGCAGTAACTTCGTAAGAATATCCGATGTGTACTGGATTAGCGGAGGCTTGGGCGAATTGGGTACAGTATCGACTGGAGGGTACATTCCTGCAACGAATGGCCTGGCTCCATATTCTGTAGATGGTTTGTTCGGTGATCCGCAGACTCCGGCAGAACGCAAGATCACACCGTCCAAGCGGGGGAAACTAACCCTGGCCTTTGACTCCAATGTCGTTGACGATGCGGGGACCGTTGTAACTGTATTCCAATATAACTCCAACCGTGAATGGGTGAATATTGGTGGTACTGTGGATACCAACAAGCATACAATCAGTGTTCCGTTTGATGAATTTGGTTATTACAAGGTTATGAAAATGAGCCGTGGCTATAACGATATTACGAATCACCAATGGGCCCGGAACATTCTTAATGCCCTGTATTCCAAGGGGATCATGAATAATCTTCGTTTTGAACAGTTTGGCACAGACGATCAGACAACAAGAGGAGAGTTCGCGACCCTGCTTGTTAAGGGCTTGAATCTGCCGCTTAACTACGATAGTAATAAGACCTATTCAGATTTGGTTCCAGGGGCCAGTTCAGTAACCTGGGATTATGAACATATTGAGACAGCATCCAGAGCCGGAATTGTGACTGGACTTACCGATGGGGTATTTGGTCCAGATCAACCGATTACGCGTGAGCAAGCAGCTGTGATGATTGCCAGAGCACTCAAGCTGAAGCTGCCGGTTAATGATCAGAAATTAAAGGATGCAGTAGCCAAGTCCTTCCTGGATTCCGGTAAGATAGAGTCCTATGCATTAGCCGCAGTTCAGGCCGTGTCAAAGGCTAAAATTATGAATGGGGCTGAAGTGACCACTACGGGACAAAAGAAGGCTTCGTACAACTTTAATCCTAAAGCCAATATGACAAGAGCTGAGGCTGGTAAAATAGCTGTGGAGCTTTTGAAGAAAAGCACTACAATTTTCCCTAAAACCCTGAGCTAGGCAGTAACAGTCCCAGAGTAAAAACCTTATTCAGGTTAAATTACCATTCGGACATCTTTGTAATCTGCTCCCATTTGCGTTACAATGTCAAAGAAACCATTTTTACGTGAAAGGTGAAAGCCATCGATGAAACCGATTTTATCAAAAGCACAATTGGATTACACGAAAGCAAAGAATATGTTTGAGAATAGAGCAAAGGTTATGGAAAAGGAAATTGCAGCGAAGCGGGCTCTGCAAGAGATCACTCAGGAGGTAATGGAAGAGCTTGTCCAAGCAACTGGCTTCCATGATGCTTATAATGAACTTGTTATTGCTGAGAATGCTTTGATCGATTGGTCCCATAGCACCATCAAGCATGAGAAGACCTACCGTGAGAACCGCGCGGCGATTGATGCCATGTATGAGAATGTAAATGCAAGCCCTGAGAAGCGCCAGGAGTTAATACAGCTATCGATGAAGATTCGTTAGCCCTGGATATACTGAATTGAAGGTAAGGCTGCTGAGTTGATCTCAGTAGCCTTTCTTTATGTCAATCATTATCCGGGAACGTGTTAACCCTGCTGCAATGTGGGTATATACTTATTAGCTCGAATGTTGGTCAACAAAAAAATCACATTTAGTATGCAATATTTGTTTATGAACTTAGCAAATATTGTTTAATGACGTTTGGAATGCCTCTATGCTATACTGATTCCCGTAGCCACCCAACATTAACAATAGTTAGTAGAACATACATATTGTATCTTCTAGAGTATCGGGGCAGGGATACAGCAGGGCAGAAAAAGTTTTTTTAACCAAAGCGCAACTTTTTTGAAACTATTGCGTTTAAGGTGTAGAGTCACTTGCACAAGGCAATTGCGGAATGCCCTCAAGGCATTGTTCATTGCTAAATGGAAAAATTAGCTTTACGTGACTAGAGGCACATTGTATAATACTTAGGTAGAATTAGGAATCTAGTATTACTATGCCTTGAAGCTGTTTACAAGTTTCTGTGATACCCGTCACAGACATTATTTATACTTAATCTGCTCAACTCGGGAAAGGGGGTGCTCGACAAATGAGTGATATGAGCTACACAACTAAAGAAAAATCCCAGTTTATGAATGTCCAAGGAGGAGAAAAAAAGGTTATGAAGAAAATTTTATCCGTAGCATTATCTACAGCAATGGCATTCTCGATGTTTGCCTCTGTAGCATTTGGTGAAACAGCAAAGGTAACTTCACAACAAGCATTTGATGCTTTAGCAGCAAAGGGTGTTGTTAATGGGTTCCCTGATGGTAAGGCTCATCTTGATAAAGATCTGACTCGCGGAGAATTCGCTAAGATCGTTACTAAATTGTTCGGTCTTACTGAAGTAACTGGCAAGTTGTCTTACAACGATAAAGGTTACAACGCTAAAAACTGGGCTGTTCCTTACATCGAAGCAGTTACTGCAGCAGGATTGATGCAGGGTCAAGATACTGTTAAAGGTATCTTCAACTACAACGGTAAAGTAACAGTTGAAGAAGTAGCTAAAGTATTGGCTATCGCTCTTAAGCTGGAACAACCAACTACAACTGATAACAGTGCATCTGTATGGGCTAAGGGCTATGCGCAAGCAGTTATCAACGCTGGTCTGGTAGAGAAAACTGCCAACTTCAAAGCTAACGCTCTTCGTTCTTTGGTAGTTGAAACAGCTTACTATGCTGACCAAATCGGTAAAGTTCCTACATTGACTGTAGCTTCTGCTGAAGCAGTAAGCCCAACCAAAGTAGTTGTAACTTTCTCTGACAAAACTACTGCAAACGTTGAATTGACAACTGCTCTGGTAGCAGGTGTTGAACAAACAATCAACTTCAAACACCTTGAAAAGGACTATACTGCAAAAGTAACTCTGCAGGCTCCTAAGGTTGTTTCTGTAACAACTCCAAACTCGAAGCAAGTAGTTGTTAAGTTCAATCGCACAATTGACACTGATACTGTAGCTGAATCCAGCAGACTGCTTGATGAAGTTATCAAGATCACTAAGGTTGGCACTAAGGACAATGATGCAGTTAACGCTAATGTGACATTCAATGCCGATAATACTGAGGCTGTAATCACCTTGGCTAACGTTCCAACTATCAAGTTCCTTAAGGGTAACTACAACATCGAAATTAGTGGTGATATTCGCACAACTTCTGCAGAATCCATTCCAGCTTTCCTTCAGACTGTGAATGTTGCTGACACAGTAGCTCCGACTATTGTATCTACAACTGCTGCTGCGAAAACAAACACTAAAGATGTTTATGTTAAATTTAGCGAGCCAGTAAAAACTACGGGTATCGTAGCTTACGTTAACGGTGTATCTGCTCAAGCTACTGCTACTACTGCTACTTATGATGAATTCAAACTGACTGGCGGATCACTGGATAGTGGTAAAACTTATGATGTTTCTCTGCAGAATGTATCTGACTATGCAGGAAATACCATTACACCGAATCCTACAAAAACTACAGTTACAGTTACCTCCGATGTTGCAGCTCCTGTCATTAAGAGCGTAACTCCGGTAAGTGACAGATTTATCGAAGTTGAATTCGATAAAACAGTAGACCGTGCATCTCTGGTAGGTAACGTTCGTTTGCTGAACTCTTCTGGTGAAAGCCAAGGTACTTTCTCTGTTCTAACTTCTGAGAATGGCAAGAAGTTCACTCTGCAATCGCCTAGAATTTCATTCCCATCCAGCAACACTTTCACCGGTTCAGTTGTGTTCGGTGCTAATGTTAAGGACACACTGGGCAACATCCTGGGAACGGCTTCTAACCAAGCCATCACATTCACTAAGGACACAGTGGCTCCAACAGTGACTAATGTAACTTACTCGACAACTACAGCGAACAAAGGTATTGCCTTGAGATTCACTAAGGATGTTGACTATGTTGGTAAGGGTACTGTATACCTGATCAGTGAATCAACTGGTGAATCCATTATTGTTCCAACTACCGGATTCAAGAAAAACAACGAAAAAACTATCGTCCTTCCAGTTCCAGCTTCTGTAGCTGCTGGTAAGTACACTCTGCGTGTACCGGCTGGTTTGGTGAAAGATAAATCTTACAGTGGCAACGAAAATACTGCACAAGTATTGGATGTTACTCTGGGAGCTTCTTCCACTGATGATAAGGGACCAGAATTGTTCCTGCCAACTGCTGGCGCAACACCGATCAAATTCATTGACAGTGTGAAAGTTAGCGGAGACAGCGTTACTAATACTGTATATGGCGAAGCAACCATTACAGTTGATCTGAAGGATCCAAGTGGTCTGAATAGTGCGACTTTGATTGATCCAAACAGCTATACACTGGACGGTAAAGCACTTCCAGCTGGATCATTCCCATCTGTAACTACTCTTGATTCTAATGGTAATACAATTGGATCTACGAAGAATCCTGTATATGCTCGCGTAACTATTAAGATTCCTAGTAGTGCAATTGAGACCACTAAAACTGATTACGAGTTCATCGTAAGCGGAGTTACTGACACTGTTGGTAACGGCATTGATGGTACACAAGCTAAAGCTAAGGGTAAGCTGACTAGCAGAATTAAACCGACCCTTAACACTGCAGCAGTATCTGGAGGAAGCTCCACTGAACTGATCCTTGGATTCTCTAAAGATGTAGTTGGTCTTACCAAAGAGAACCTCACAAGTAACCTGCAGTTCTTTATCAACAATGATGTTGTTGATAACCAGGCTGTTAAGAAAGAACATATCGTTTCGGTTACTGAAATCAAGTACGGTTCTGACAAGGGTAAATGGTCTGTTAAGTTCTCGAAACAAATCATTGATTCTAAAGCAGGTGCCCTTGAGGAGCTTGACCTTAACGCTAATGAAGTTAACAGAATTATTGTTAAAGTCGTTAAAGGCGCTACGTTCACTGATGGTGACGGAAACGTTATTAAAGACGACACTAACGAAATTTACGCTAAGTAATCTCCGATTACCGAAGCAAAGAATAGCCTCTTCGGAGGCTATTCTTTTTTTATAGCCATTTATCCCACTATGAGGAGGAATTACTTTTGAAGACGGCTTGGAAAGTTACGATGTCCGCAGTGCTGCTGGCAGGTGGCCTGTGGGCAGGCTCCATGCTCAACTTAACGGCTGAAGGCGCCGGTGTTGGATCACAGCCAGGAACGGCTGAGGACCCGGTGGTTACTAAGAGCTATGTGGACCAACAGATTCAGAAGGCTTTGCAGGGTGGAACAATTAGTCCACCTACTCAGACTCCGGCTGCTACTGCAACTAATGCACCGGCTGCAACCACAGCTCCAACCAAAGCGCCGGCTTCCGGTTCGGGTGACACAGGCAATACGGGCAATGCCAGCGAAATCGTTGATGTGAAACCTGGACAAACCCTGATTGCCGGGGCGGGTGCTGAATTTATTGTTCGCGCCGGCAAAGCGGTTATTTATTCCCAAGATGCTAATGGAGTAGCTGATTTGACGGATGGTGTCGATTTGGCGAATGGTGTAGCTGCGCCTATGAATCATCTATTATCTTTCCCCCGGGATGGCCGTGGAATTGCTGTACAGGACGGTCAAACGATGAAAATCGTTGTTATGGTCCGTGGAGCATATACTCTGAAATAGCTGCAATCTTTTTTTAAGAACACTTCAATCGACATTTTTCTTTCTATATAAAGAATGCCCTATTTTGGACCTCCATATACACCGGAACTCATTCCCACAGTTGACAAACATTAAGCCGACTCAGGCCTTTGCGATTCGTACACAATACCACCTGTAATCTTAAAAAAAATTCGCAGGAGGTGCTGTAACATGGCACGTACAAATCGCAGTGTGGTACCAGAAAGCCGGGCAATGCTGAAACAAATGCAATATGAAATTGCTTCTGAATTCGGATTATATGGAGCTTCGTACGGCGGAGGGATGGATACGGAGTTTGCTTCTGAGCTGGGGACGATTGGCGGAGCAAGTGTTTCTGGAGGTACTCCATATCTGGGACATCTAAGCTCCAGAGATAATGGATCTGTTGGCGGGGAAATCACAAAGAGGTTGATCAAACAGGCAGAGCAGTCTCTTTTCGCATAACTGGCTTCAATTGACAGCCACCGGTAAATAAGATAATATGACCTTTGAGGAAGGCCGTAGACCTTTTCCATCCGGAAAAGGTTCATTTTTTGAATAAAACAGGCATTGGCCATTATTATTCTACTACTTATATTTGGCCTGTTATCTACTAGGGAGCCCCCTTGAATACAGTGTCAGATCAACAATATGGGAGGTTGTTGTATATGTCGATCAAAGGGCGTCATCTGTTTACTTCTGAGTCCGTAACGGAGGGACACCCCGATAAAATCTGTGATCAGATATCCGACGCGGTACTAGATGCATTTCTTGCTAACGATCCTAATGCCCGTGTAGCTTGTGAGGTAGCTGTAGCAACAGGTCTTGTGCTTGTCATCGGGGAAATTAGCACTAAATCTGAATATGTGGATATTCCGGCAATCGTACGTAATACTATTAAGGAAATTGGCTATACCCGCGCGAAGTTTGGCTTTGATTATAATACTTGTGCGGTTCTTAGCTCGTTGAACGAGCAATCGGCAGACATTGCCCAGGGTGTAAACGCTGCTCTTGAGCATCGGGACCCTGCGTCATTAGCTGAAGAGACTGCTAACATTGGTGCCGGTGACCAAGGTCTGATGTTCGGGTTCGCTACGAATGAGACACCTGAGCTTATGCCGCTTCCGATTGCCCTGTCTCACCGGATTGCCCGGCGTCTGGCGGAAGTCCGTAAAGATGGAACTTTGAAATATCTGCGTCCGGATGGCAAAACCCAGGTTACGATTGAGTACCAGGGCGACAAGCCGGTGCGTGTGGATACTATTGTTGTGTCTACCCAGCATGCAGAAGAAATTACCCTTGAACAAATTCAGGCAGACATCAAAGAGCATGTTATTCTTCCGGTTGTTCCGGCTGAGCTATTGGATGAAGCCACTAAATACTTCATTAATCCTACTGGCCGCTTTGTTATTGGTGGTCCTCAAGGAGATGCCGGTCTGACTGGACGCAAAATCATTGTGGATACATATGGCGGTTATGCCCGTCACGGCGGCGGAGCCTTCTCCGGTAAAGATCCGACCAAAGTGGACCGTTCTGCAGCCTATGCGGCTCGTTATGTAGCGAAGAATCTGGTCGCTGCCGGCCTTGCTGACAAGTGCGAGATTCAATTGGCGTATGCTATCGGTGTTGCTACCCCTGTATCGATCAATGTGGATACATATGGAACGGGCAAGATCAGTGAGGAGAAGCTGGTTCAACTGATCAGCGATAACTTTGATCTTCGTCCGGCGGGAATCATTTCGATGCTGGATCTGCGTAAGCCTATCTATAGACAGACAGCTGCTTATGGACATTTTGGCCGCACAGATGTGGACCTTCCGTGGGAACGCCTGGATAAGGCGGATTTGTTAAAGGCCCAGTCTGGAATCTAAGAAATTAAGAATAAACATGCCCATACAGAAGCCCTCATGAAGAGGGTGATGTGTGGGCATTTTTTTGTGAAAAGAGCAAGCCGATGTGGCCTTAGCCTTCATCTTCTAAACTTTGGAAGCCCTTTAGCCGAAATATAACAGTATACAAATACAAGAAGTGCTGGAAGGGCTGAAAGGGGTTTTTTAAGAATGAGAAAGAAATTAAGAATAGGAACGGCAATTATCATTGCAGGCAATCTGCTGCTTGGTCTGGGCAGTCCGGCTATCGGTATACATACATCAGCGGTATACGCCGCTTCGGAATTCGGAATCAACATGTCTCCTGCGAACGGGTCTGCTTTTGTAAATGTCGGGGCTTCGCTGGGGCTTGGCTTTGACCGCCAGGTGATCCCGCAAGCCGGGAAAATCACCATTACAGATGTAAATACTGAAACGGTATTTACGGAAATTGCAGTCGGGAGTGCAGGACTAATCGGAAACTCGTCAAGCTACGAGATCAAGCTAGGCGCCAGCCTTAAATTTGCTCCCTACAAAACATATAGCGTAAGTGTGCCTAAGGGGCTGTTTAAGGATAGTGCAGGCAATGAATCTGCGGCAACAAGCTGGAAGTTCACGACAGCCCCGGAGGTAAATCCGGCGATTACAGCAAGCAGCATGTCTCCTGCCATCAATTCCAGAGTAGAGGCAGGTAGCTTAACGGAGCTGAGTATTCGCTTATCTGGAGTCCTTACAGCCGGAGGAGGCAGCGTCAGGCTGCTCTCGTCAGCGGATAACGCGGTTATACAAGAATTTGCGATCAGAGATGGAGAACCTGGGGTAGCATTCCAGAGTGCAGATTCCTCGACAACGGTGACGTTGACACTGGCTAATAAGCTTCCGTCCGGCGGGAATTATTATGTCCTTATCGATGCGTATGCATTCAAGGATGCTAATAATACAACCTATCAGGGGATAGCGAGCGGCAGCGGCTGGAGCTTCTCCACGATCGGCACGGGTACTATCTCTGCTTCTACGGCTCCGGCCAATGCATCTTTTGGCGCATCGGTTAGTGGAGCCCTTAGGCTGTACTTCGACCGCCCGATGAGTCCGGCTTCTGGAGTGATCTCGGTCTCTCCAGGTGCAGGGGACCCTAGAACAAGATGGCTGAATGTCAATTCAACGAATGTTACCGGTGGGGGAAGCTCGACAATAACACTGTTGCCAGCCTCCACAGCCTCGCCGCTGTTGAGCGGTACACTATATACAGTGACTATACCGCAGGGGGCTTTTTATGATCAGGATGGTCATCTCTTTCCGGCCTCAGGTCCGTACTCCTGGACGTTCACGACGGCATCACTGACAAGTCTGTCTGTAACCGCGTTAACACCAGCGGACCGCAGTGAGTCAGTAGATATCTCCAAAACGATTGCGGTTAATTTCAACCGGGATGTTATCAATAATAGCACCGTCACGAACGGGGTTGTTCTGTACAAAAGTAATGGTTCTAAAGTGGCGGCGACAGTTCAACAAGGTGCCTCTGCCAAAGAATTCATTATTAAGCCGTCCGCAACACTGGAATCAGATACGATCTATTATATTGATATTGCCAAAGGAGCTTTCACAGATGCCGCAGACCCCAGTGTGCAGTATGAGGGATTAAGCGGTACCAAGTCTTGGAGCTTCCGCACTGTAGCCATAGATAAGACTCCACCATCGCTGACGAGCGCAGTGCTGGAGAACAACCGGACGATCCGCCTGAGGTATAATGAGACGCTTAATGCTTCAGTGGCTCTGCTTGCTTCCAGCTTCGGGGTAACCGTCAATGAGGAAATCCGGAATATTGAGAGTGCCTATATTCAAGGCGACAGTGTATTTGTAGTGATTAGTACAGGCATCGCTGTAGGCCAGAATGTAAAAATCAGCTATACCGGCGGCGTGCGGACGATTCAGGATACGAGCGGGAATGCTGCGCCTACCTTTTCTGGACAGCAGATCACTAATACTATAGAATCGGCGCTCCCTACGCCCAAAGAAGGCAGAATTACTGGCAGAACAGTGACACTGACCTTCAATGATACGCTCAAAACGGTCTCTCCTTATGCGTATGATCAGTTTATGGTAACAACTGACGGGTATTCGCTTGGGGTGAATTCTATCAGCTCCAGCGGCAACACCCTTTATTTAACAGTGGGTTCCGAGGTGGGCAATTCGGAGTCGGTCCGGGTATCCTACTACGCCGGTTCGTATCCGCTGGTTAGCTCTCTAGGGCAGAATATTGCAAACTTCGCTGAGTTTAATATCCGCAATAGTAAGGATAATGTGCCGCCGGTGTTCCAGAATGCGACAGGAGCGGGCAATAAGATCCTTTTGAATTATAACGAAGGTCTGTCTACGATTAATTTACCGATGAATAGCCAGTTCTCTGTACTGGTTGGCGGCAAACCAAACTATGTTACCAATGTATCGGTAAGTGGATCGCAGGCTACATTGACCCTTCAGACTGCTTTGCCAGTTAACGGAACAGTGACGGTATCCTATGTTCCAGGTACTCTTGGACTTAGTGATCTGAATGGTAATCGTGCAGCCTATGTTGATCTTCAGCCAGTGTCTGTAACTTCAGCCACGATAGTATCCGAGATCAGCATAGCTACAGTGAAAGGCAATGAACTTAATGTTACCTTTACCAAGAGCATGCAGTCATCTTCGAAATTGTATGCTAACCAGTTTGGGATTAAGGCTGATGGAAGCAGTATTGATGTTCAGGATTTCAGCTTGTCCGGGACTCTTTTAAAACTGAATCTCTCGCAAGCAGTGACTGCCGGGCAGAAGGTAGAGCTCTCTTACCTGTCTGGTGCGGGGATGATTACAGACACGAATGGGAACTCACTCCCTTCCTTCAGTTCATTATCTGTTCAGAATCTGACTACCGCTGTAGCCGGAAATGGAAGTCGCCCTTCTTACCTCGGAACCCTGCCTGCCAGTGAATTTGGCAAGGAGTATCCGTTACTGAAGAGTGATTCGGCTCTTGGGGTTACAGATCTTTCGGTCTACAAACAAATGGTTAAAAGATATGATCTGAATGCAGAGCGTATGGCTGCCAGTTATGAATATCTGAAGCTTGCAGGTGGGGATGAGTTGGTATTCGAGGTTCCTTCTACAGAGAAGTCAGCCTATGTTACCGTTCCCCTAAAAGCTCTATCGGATGCAGCCGCAAGCAACAAGAATGCAAAACTGATTATCCGGTACGGAGATCATATGTATGGTGTAAAACTAAGCGATATTGATGTGAATTCGCTAATTGCTGGTTTGGGAACAGATATCAATAAGGTCTCACTTGTGCTGCGTATGGAAAGTGTTCCTGGCGGGACGTTCTATTCGTTCGAACAAAAAATCGGAACCCAGGCCATGCGTAACGTTACCGGTCTTATGGATTTACGTCTTACCGGTTCAATTAAAGATAACTATTCCAATGCCAAGGAATTAAATGTAAAAGGGCAATACACTGTTCGCAATGCTGCTGTATTGAACTCCGCCCAAACGATGGCCGCCGGTGTAGATTCGACATACAATGATGCTATTTATTTGCCGGCCCAAATTGCTACAGTGGGCAGTAATAGCGTTGTTAGTGCACGCACGAATGGTAACCAGGTAGTGGGGGTGTTCATTTCCTTGCGTACCTTTGGAGATATGACCTCCCATTGGAGTAAGACTGCTGTAGCAGAGTTAGCCGCCAAAAATATCATCGATAGCAGCTATGGAACTGCGTTTAAGCCTGATCAGCCGATCACCCGTTCTGAGTTCGCTGTGATGCTCAGCCGGGGCTTAGGTTTACAGGCAGTACGCGGTGGAGCTTCCCAGTTCAAGGATGTACGTCCTTTTACACAAACAAGTGACTTCATAGAAGCCGCAGCCAAAGCCGGCATCATCACCGGCAATACGGATGGGACCTTCCGCGCGGAGGATAAAATTACCCGTGAACAGATGGCGATTATGATGGTGAGAGCACTGGAGTACACGGGGCAGCCTGTAACGTTGAGTGCATCGGTAATGGATACGCTTAGCCCGTTCAAGGACCGGGCGAGGATTCTAAGCCAGAGTATCGAATTTGTAGCCAAGGCAGTCAAGGCGGGGATTATTCAGGGAGTCAGCACCACGCAATTCCAGCCGCAGGGTAATGCTACCCGAGGGCAGGCTGCGGTCATGCTGCAGCGGATGCTGAAGACAGCAGGCTATTTGTAAGAGCAAGGGAATTGTATAGTTAAGCAGAGCATCCGGTCTATGGGCCGGGTGCTTTTTTAGCATACCTGGACAGCTCCAGCGTGACCCCGCTCATCCGGTAAAACCTGCTAGTTCTCTCCAATTTTCGCAACTTTTCGAGCTGAATTCAGTCTATTAAAGGTATAGTCTATTACTATGAACTGATATCCAGGTCTTGATAGCGAGGTAGAAGAGTACAAATAGATGGGAGAGTTACACTGAAATGAATGAGCTTTTCATGGGGAAAAAGAGTACTGAGTCAACACGGGGAAGTCAATGGTCGCCTGCTAAAAAATGGATTGCTGCATCCCTGGCGGGTGTAATCTGGATCATGCCGGTTGTCGGGAGTGAAGGTGCAGGATGGCTGGGTGCAGGCACTGCGCCGGTAGCACAAGCAGCAGCGTCCTTCTCGGCGACAAAACTGAGTGAAGAGGTTATCACTTCCGGTGCGATGATGATGAAATATAAGTTTACCACGGTGCGTTCAGGTAAGAGTGCCACAGGACTGGCCAGCGTCATTCGTGTCGATCTGAATAATCCTTATGTCTCTCTGGATGTCATGACCGGCAAAGGCGGGAATCTGACGACACGGCAGAGCACGGGGGGCATGGCGGCGGAAACAGGAGCCGTCGCGGCGGTGAATGGGGATTACTTCAATACCGGCGGAGAAGGTGCTCCGATTGGCGGTCAGGTATCGGGCGGTGTGCTGGTGTCCACTCCTTCACAGCTAAACGGAATGTATGCTTTTGCAGTAACCAAGGACCGTAAACCTATCATTGATGAATATACGTTTGAGGGGATGCTGACCGCAGAGGATGGCTCCCAGTTCCCGCTGTCCGGCATCAACAAAGGGGCCTACAATCCCGAAGGCGGCAGCTCGACTTACAGTCATGCTAATGCCGCTTATATCTACACGGATGCGTGGACAGCGCTGGAGCGGCCTAAGGGCAGCTCTACTACACCGACAGAGGTGCTGGTAGAGAATGATATCATTACCCAGATCTCGCTGGATTCGGCTCTGCCGGTCAAGGTGCCCAAGGGAGCCTATATTCTCCGTACACACGGGCTGGCTGCCGAGTTCGTCAAGGCACATCTGGTTGTAGGACAAAAGATAAACAGTACCTATCTGCTCCGTTCCAAAACCACCCAGCAGGAGCTCGATCCTTCTACGCTGCAGATGATGATCGGGGGGCATACGATTCTGGTCAATAACGGCAAGGCGTCGTCGTTCTCCCGTTCTACAAGCAGCATTGGCGGGTACCGGGCGCGTACAGCGCTGGGCTATTCCCAGGATGGCAGGTACGTATATGTCATTGCAGCTGAGAAGAACAGCAATAGTGCGGGTCTGTCGCTGACAGAGCTGCAATCCTTCATGACGAATATCGGGGTGTGGAAAGGAATTAATCTGGACGGAGGGGGCTCTACAACGATGGTAGACCGCCCGCTGGCTGAAACCTCGACTACGCTTACCTTCAATACCGAATACGGCAAGGAGCAGCGCACAATCGTTAACGGCGTGGGAGTATATACTTCTGCTCCGCAAGGTGAAGTGAAAGGAATCAAGATCAGCGGCAGCTCGGTACTGTTAATCGGGCAAAAGGCCACATACTCCCTGAAGGGCTATGATACGTACTACAATCCGGTGGATGTAGCGGCGGCTAATCCGGCCTGGACCGCAAGCGGCGGGAGTGTGACTGTGAATGCGGGCGAAGCCACGGCCGTCAAGCCGGGAACCGTCAAGCTGAAGGCGACCAGCGGAACAGCGAGTGCGGAGACCGAGGTCACCGTTCTGGGCGGAGAAGACCTGTCCAGCCTGATTGCAGGTACAGCAACTGCACCGCTGCAAGCAGGAGCCACTGTATCGGTTCCGGTTAGCGCGGTGTCGAAGAGCGGGGGAACGATAGCTGTTCCGGCAACCGCACTGAAGTGGGAGTTTATCGGCTTCAAAGGAAGTGTGGGGGACGGCAAGCTTAAAGTGGAGTCAGTCGATCCCGGCGTAACTACCGGATATGCGATTGCCCGCTATGACGGCTTCAGCACGGCGGTTGTCTTGTCTACTGCAGCTGCTACGGCGTGGGAGGATTTCGAGAATGCCAATTATCCGTTCGCGTTCACAACCAATGCGGCAGGGGTTACTGGAACAGCAGCAGTAGTTGCGGGCAGCGCAGAGCGTGCAGGCTCGAAGGTCTTATCGCTTAGCTACGATATGAGTGCAGGCACCGGTAAAATGTACGCATACGCCCAGTTCAACGGTACAAAGGGCAAGGATATTCCGGCGGCGGCAACCTCCATGTCAGTCGATGTGATGGGGGACATGAGCCTGAACTGGATGCGTGCCGAGCTGACAGATGCCAGCGGAAAGACGGCCTATATTGATTTGGCGAAAGTTATCGACTGGAACGGCTGGAAGACGCTTAATATCGATCTGTCCGGCTCAGGGATTAAATTTCCAGCTTCCCTTAAGAGACTTTACGTGGTAAATGTAGAAGAAGGCCAGGATGAACGGGCCAAGACAGGGACAGTGGCATTTGATAATATTTCCTTCGTGATGCCATCGCTCTCCAGTGAGGCGGGACTGCCCAAAGGGACGGCGGCGATGAGCATTGGAGGCAAGGCGATGACGGTTAACGGCACCAAGCGGCCGATTGATGTTGCGCCGATCGTGAAGGACGGCAGTACGTATGTGCCGATAAAATATGTTCTGGACGCGTTCGGCGGCAATGCGGTCTGGGATGCGAAGACTAAGAAGATTATGGTCCTACGGGGCTCTAAGGCGCTGGATCTGACCGTGAATAAGAAGGAGTTCGTATTGAACGGGAAGCGGCAGAGTGCTGAAGTAGCACCGATGATTCTGAATGCCAGGACTTTAGTACCGCTTCGACTCGTGACAGAACAGCTCGGACTCACTGTAAAATGGGAACAGAACACTAAGACCGTAACTATCGAATCGTGATATGTTAATATAAAGGAAAGCCTTTAATACGATTCGATAGAAATGGGGCAAGCATCCGTGGAATTTCAAGCCGATGCGATAGATCGGGTGATTAAAAACACCATCGACGTGATGGAGAGCAGCAAGTATCAGATATTCGAAATATTGCAGGTGGCACGCGATGAGCTTGCTGCACTCAACAAAGAATTGCAGCGGGTCATGGAAGAAACGGATGAAACATTGCAAAAGGTAGACAAGCTGGAGCAGCAGTACCACCGCTCCCGGATCCGGCTGACAGAGGTCAGCCGGGATTTTGTCCGCTATACGGAGAAGGATATCCGGATTGCCTATGAGAAGGCGACGGAGCTGCAGCTGGAGCTGATGATGACCAGGGAGAGGGAGGCTTATCTGCGGAGCAGACGCGATGAATTGCAAATGCGGGTTCGCAGTGTCGAAAATTCTGTAGAACGTGCCGAATCGATTGGTTCGCAAATGAGCGTTGTCCTGGAATATCTGTCCGGAGAACTAGGTCAAGTGACGCGAATTGTCGAATCTGCGAAGAACCGCCAGATGATTGGACTCAAAATAATCCTGGCTCAGGAAGAGGAACGGAAAAGAATTGCCCGGGAAATTCATGACGGTCCTGCTCAAATGCTGGCGAATCTAGTCCTAAGGACGGAAATTGTAGAAAGAATGCTGGTAAAGCAGGAATTTGGGCTGGTACAAGCCGAAGTAATAGACTTAAAGGGGCAGGTAAGATACAGCCTGGAAGAAATGCGCAAGGTGATTTTTAACCTGCGTCCGATGGCGCTTGATGATTTGGGGCTGATTCCGACTCTGCGGAAGTATGTGCATGATTATGAGGAGAAGACGAAGATCCGCACCTCTTTTGAAACCAGGGGGAAGGAGCACCGTTTGTCCTCGGCAATGGAAGCGGCGGTATACCGGCTGGTGCAGGAGGCTCTGTCCAATGCGGCGAAGCATGCTTATCCGAGCTACGTACTGGTAGAGATTACTTATCAGGCTCAATTGATCAAGATTGTCGTGAAAGACAATGGCTTAGGCTTCAATGTGAAAAAAATCAGTGAACAAGCCAACCGGGAAAGCTTCGGTCTGGTGGGTATGCGCGAACGCGTGGAATTGCTGGAGGGAAGAATGGAAATACAATCAGCCGAGAACCAGGGCACAACAATCGTAATTCACATTCCGACGAATGTGGAAAAGGGAAAGGAGTAATGTGATGGAGAACCAAAACTCTGGCAAAGCGCCCATTAAAGTTCTTTTGGCCGATGATCATCAATTGTTTCGTGAAGGGCTTAAACGTATTTTGAATATGGAGGATGACATCGAGGTCATTGGCGAATGCGGGGACGGCATCCAGGTGCTTGAATTCTGCAACGGCAATAAGCCGGATATCGTGCTGATGGATATCAATATGCCGATTGAGAACGGCGTGGAGGCTACGCAAAAGCTCCGTGAAATGTTCCCGGATGTCAAAGTGATTATCCTCTCGATTCATGATGATGAAAGCTATGTGTTTGAGACACTGCGCAAGGGGGCGAACGGGTATCTGCTGAAGGATATGGAGGCCGAGTCGCTGATTAATGCGATCCGCTCTGTATGCGAGGGACATGCTTTTATCCATCCGAAGGTGACCGGCAAGCTGATTAATCAGCTACGGCGCATGACGTACCTTAACGAGACTGGTGCTATGGCCGAGACGGCCGTGAAGGAAGCCGGTGTCAAATTCGTTGCAGGCGATAACAATCCGCTGACCCGCCGCGAGGCAGAGGTGCTGCGGTTGATGGCGGAGGGCAAGAGTAACAAGATGATTGGGGAATATCTGTTTATCAGTGAGAAGACGGTCAAAAACCATGTCAGCAGTATTCTGCAAAAGATGGAAGTGGACGACCGTACGCAGGCTGTAATTAATTCGATCAAATACGGCTGGGTAACTTTATAGCTTCCCTCATAAACTTTTAACTGAGCGTTTTGGAGAATCCTAATGATCCTTATAAACGGTACATAACTTGTATGCAGCTGAGAGCTGCAGCCATAGTATTGTTTCAGTCCGCA
This sequence comes from Paenibacillus sp. FSL R7-277, assembly GCF_000517965.1. Classification (NCBI taxonomy): domain Bacteria; kingdom Bacillati; phylum Bacillota; class Bacilli; order Caryophanales; family Paenibacillaceae; genus Paenibacillus; species Paenibacillus sp. FSL R7-277. Next base: position 1,635 of record NZ_ASPX01000003.1, on the reverse strand, counting down.
CTCTATTCGAATTTTGCAAAATGCTAACTTAAATATGTACCCTAAGTTGAACTGGCGGGTGGGCTCCCGCGCTAATGGGCTGTCACCGTCCTTTTATCCCCGGCATATAGTGTGGGTATAAGAGGGAGGTGCATCTTCATGATCGCCCAGTTAATCTGGATTATCTCTATTTATGCATCCGCAGCAGCCCTTGTTCAACTCCTGCATCATCGGGAAGAGACCCGGGCAGCAGCACGGACTGGTAAGCGGCTTCACTATATTCTGATTACCCGTAATCATGAGGCCGTGGTGGAGTGGTATCTCAGGGTTTTTGCAGTGTATGCTTGCTGGATCGGCAGGCCCCTGCAGATCACCTTGGTGGATGACGGTTCAGAAGACAGGACCATGGCGGTAGCCTCACGGATGGCTTATCATAACTCTTCTATTGAATTTGCACCTGCGGTGCCGTTCTTCGGCCTCGCGGACAGGGCAGAACTCCGGCAGGGGGTTACGGTAGACCTGCGGGTGCAGGAGCCGCTGCTGCCGCTGCGGATAATGCGATTGCCGGGAAGCGGGAGATCCCCATCCAAGCCCGGCGAATGACAGCTAAATATGTAAGTCACGGGTGAAGCACACTCTCCAGGAATGGGGCGGTGTGCTTTTTGGCGTGCTTTAAAAGATAAGGAGGCGTTGGGATTGAAGGTGGCTGTGTATGTGGTGGCGCAGGGCGGAGAGTGGCAGGCCCGGATTTCATTGAATCTGGCGGTGGATGAATTATGGTGGGCGGGTGAGGCGGAGGGGGTTGTGGGTTGGGAAAACAGGGTTGTACTGCTATCAAGGTCGCTGCCGTTGGGCTGGGCGGTGAAGCTGGCAGCAGCCTGGAAGTTCACGAACCAGATGCAGCGCTGGGATGAGGCAGCCTGGAGGAAGTATGCAGCAGTCCTCTTGAAGGCGGAGATCCGGGCGGAGCGGGCTGCTGGAGAGAAAGGGGGCACAGGGTGGCCTTTTGAGGAGGCTGAGTTGTTTAGGCTGCCGGAGGACAGGGGATGGAGCGGGGATGGGGAATTCAAGGGGATCTGGGGGCATGAGCGTAGGGAGGGCTGGAACGGTAAGCAGATGGTTGGAGAGGGATGTGAATGGGGGGATGAGCCGAGGAGCGAGTGGGCGAGTAGGATTAACAGTGGTGGGGCGGAGGAGAGGGGGAATGAATGGGGGAGTACGAGGGAGAGTTGGCTAGAGGATGAACGGGTTATCGAGCGGGGAAGTAGGAGGGAGAACTGGCGAGGGAACGAACAGGTGAGCTTACGGAGGAATGAGCTGAAGGTACTTGCAGCGGGAGCTGACCGGCTGGTTGCGGCGCTGGACGGGCGTTCTCTGCTTCAGGGTGAAGCGGAGGCGCTGGTGGCCGAGCAGCTCCCGGAGCTGGCGGAGAATTGGCGGGCTGCGGCGCAGCTCGCCTATCTCCAGGGACGCCTGCGGCTTACGGCCGCCGTCCTCGGCCCTGCGGGCGCCGCGCGGCTGGGCCTGCGCCGCCGCGAAGTGCCGCGCTGCCTGCGCTGCGGCAGCGTGCCCACGGGCCGCACGGCCTGCGCCGCGTGCGGCCTTGCCGGCTGCGCCTATTGCGAGGCCTGCCTCGCACTGGGGCGCAGCCGGGCT